>CANRDG010000011.1 GCA_947629275.1 uncultured Clostridia bacterium
TTTCTGGTGCGCCAGAAGGGATTCGAACCCCCGACCTTTTGGTTCGTAGCCAAACACTCTATCCAACTGAGCTACTGGCGCTTATTGCCGGGCTCTGCCTGTCTCTGCCCGACAATTTAATATTATAACACACTCAAAGCGGTTTGTCAATAGCTAATTTTGCTTTTGCACAAAAATTCAAGCAGCCCCTCGCAGCCCTCGGTGATGTCATTATACGTCAGGTCAAAATCGCCGGTGTACCACGGGTCTGCTATGTCCTCGCCCACGCGGTCGGTAAAGTCCAGCAGCTTGAATATCTTGCCGTCCGGGTCGGAGCGTATTATCCGGCGAATATTGCGCATATTGCTTTGGTCCATAACTATTATGTAATCAAACTCGCCATAATCATTGGGGCATATCTGTCTCGCGCTCCTCCTCGTGAACGGTATACCTGCCTCGCGCAGGCGCGCCTTGCTGCCATGGTGCATATCGTTGCCAAGCTCCTCGGTGCTGGTCGCCGCAGATTCAACGTATATCTCACGTTCAAGACCGCTTTTTCTCACCATGTCTTTCATAACAAATTCAGCCATAGGCGAGCGGCATATGTTGCCGTGGCACACAAAAAGTATCGAAATCATGCTGTTTCTCCTTAATATTATTCAGCTGCAAAGTGCTTGCCGTATCCTGCCATACCTATCTGACCGTCTGCCCAGCCTTCTTGACCGTCCATAGTCACTATGCACCACTGATGCGTGTACTGATTTTCGTTTGCGTGCTGCCACTTGTAACCCATACATTCAAGCACGAGACCCAGCGCGCGCGTTGAGCCTGCGCAGGAGTATTCGCCCTTTATAAAAACGCCGTAAGCGGTCGCGTAATCTCTGCCTTCCATGGTGTAATTGCATTGACTTGAATACCACGCAACAGCCGCAGCCGCCTGCGAAACCCTTTCAAGATCCGTCTCGCCCTCTATCGAATCCGCAATTTCCTGCGCCACTTCACGCGCCATGGCCTGCTTATCTGCATCTGTAAGCACTTTTACGGGTATAACTTCGCTCTGGCTGTATCCGCAAACTCCGCATTTGCGAACTCTTTCGCCCGTAGTTTCGTATGTAGCGGCTTTGGTGGTCTGCCAGTCGCCGAATTTGTGCCCAACAGCGTCAATGCCTGCTTTCTCCGTCTTTCCGCAAACGCTGCATTTTCTCGTTTTAATGCCGCTTTCCGTGCATGAGGCAGCCCTAGTTACCGTCCAGTCTCCGAAAGTGTGTTCTTTCAGCGGCAGCTCCTGCGTCTCTTTAAAGCCGCACATAAGACATTCGCGCTCTTTGCTGCCCTTGTTTACGCAGTCAGGCTCTTTTACGGTATTCCATTCAACAAAAATATGCTCCGTGTGTTTTGTCGTAGTCAAAGGTCGTGGTGTTGTCTGCGGAGCGGTCGTGGTAACTTCGGCGGTAGTAACGGCGGTCACGCTCGTTGTCGTCGTCTCCGATGAAATCGTCGTCTCGGTAATTTCCACCGCAGGCTTAGTAACATTTTCAGTGTCGCTTTCAGCCGCCCTGCCGCATGAAACGAGCAAAGCTCCGCAAAATGCGCATAATAACATGACAAGTGTCTTTTTCATAACGCTCACCTCTTATAAATATTATAGCACTGTACCAAACTATTTTCAAGCAAAAAGCGACAGAAAATTTCTGCCGCCTCTTGTTGTGTGATAGAGTAAGTCAGCCTGCCATAACAAGCTTTTTAAAATACTTGTTTTTCTCCATTATTGTAAATATCACCACGCCAAGTATGGTTACGCACACTACCTCGCCTATAGCCACCTCAGCCGCCGACAGCCAGAACGGCAGATGAACAAATACTTTCAGCTCCATGCCGACTATCAAAGCGTTGCTTATCACAGGCATGAGCGATGCAGCTATCATCTTTGGCAGGCGGTTTTTCTCCGCGTTTTTGCCAATTAAATACATAGGTATCGCCGCCGCCAAAGTCGCCGCCGTGCCGAACACCATGTCAAGCGCCATGGGGCTGAATATGTTCGCTATAAAACACCCCACGGTCAGTGCCGCACAGTACCTCTTTTTGTAAAAACACAACATCATCAGCGCCTCCGCTACCCTGAACTGTATGTTTCCGTATGATAAACTGCTCAAAGCTATCGTCAAAGCCGCATATGCCGCTGTTACCAGCCCCGCCGTTGCTATCGTCTTTGTGTCTATTTTCATCTTCTATTCCTCCTGCTTTTGATATTTCAGACCGCAGTTTTGCTTGCTGTTATTACGTTGCTTTTGGGGGAGACCCTTTTGGAAAAGGGTCCTCCCCCAAACCCCCTCACTAAAACTTCCATATTTTTTGCGAGGGGTAATTATCGTTTAAAAAGAAAGTAAAAACTTGTTTTTTCTGCTTTTCTCTAAACCGAATTACCCCTCGCAAAAAACAATATAAAAGTCTTTGGAAAAGGGTATGGGGAAAAGCCTTTCTTCAGAAAGGTTTTCCCCAGAGGCAGTATAATAACAGCAGGCAGACCGTGATCTGCAAATTACAAAACAGAATGGCAACAAAAAGGTGCGGCTGTGGGGAACAGACGCACCTTGTAAAAACATAGTAATTGCCGTTCCTGTTTTTATTAACGAGTGGTTTCCCGGAATACACTCGATGAGAAAGCTTGAATTAAGCCTTGTTTACGCTGCCGAACAGCTCCATTTTCTCCTTGACCTTAGCCTTGATAGCCTCAAAGCCGGGGGCGAGGAGTTTTCTCGGGTCAAAGCCCTTGCCCTGAAGATCCTTGCCTGCTTCGATGTAAGCTCTTGTAGCTTCCTGGAAAACGAGCTGGCACTCGGTGTTAACGTTTATCTTGGCAACGCCGAGGGATATAGCCTTCTTTATCATGTCGTCGGGGATACCCGTGCCGCCGTGCAGAACCAGGGGCATATCGCCAACCTTTTCTTTAACAGCCGCAAGTGTTTCAAACGACAGACCAGCCCAGTTTTCGGGGTATTTGCCGTGAATATTGCCAATGCCTGCCGCAAGCATAGTAACGCCGAGGTCAGCAATAGCCTTGCATTCGTCGGGATCAGCACATTCGCCCATGCCAACAACGCCGTCTTCTTCGCCGCCGATAGCGCCTACTTCAGCCTCAAGCGAAATGCCCAGAACGTCGCAGGTGTTTACCAAAGCGGTGGTCTTGGCGATGTTTTCTTCGATAGGGTAGTGAGAACCGTCAAACATTATCGACGAGAAACCTGCGTTGATGCAAGCCTTAGCGCCCTCAAACGTGCCGTGGTCAAGGTGCAGAGCAACGGGAACAGTGATGTTCAGCTCGTTTATCATACCCTTTACCATGCCTACAACAGTTGTGTATCCGCACATATACTTTCCCGCACCCTCGGAAACACCGAGAATAACGGGGGAATTGCACTCCTGAGCCGTGAGGAGTATAGCCTTTGTCCATTCAAGATTGTTGATGTTGAACTGACCTACGGCATACTTGCCCTCTCTTGCCTTGTTGAGCATATCCTTTGCAGAAACTAACATAAAAAAACCTCCTGTATGTCTTTTTGAAAATGTTCATAAATATATTATAGCGTATCTTTCTGAAAATTGCAATCCTTTCAGAAGATTTTTTTGTGATAATTTTCTAATATGCGACAAATATTTTTGTACAAGTTTGTTATTTCTTTTATTTAAAAAGCTATTGAAAATTTCAGCGAACTATGTTATAATCTAAAAGTAAACCATATTTAATAAATAAATTATGTATAATGTTTGGAGGAAAATGTATGTTTGACAGATATTACCGTCCATCAAAGCGCGTTTCCGCGGTAGGAATGATAGGTCTTATCGTGGCTTATATAGCGCTTGGCGCGGCTCTCGCGTGGGTCTACCTGTGGATAAACAGAAAATGTACCATAGTTATACTCAACGTTTTCGCTGCCCTCGGCTACGGCGCGCTTATGGGCTTTGTCGGCAAGATAATAGTCAAGAAATTTAAGCTGCGCAACCCCCCCATGGTGCTTGCCGCGCTTATCATCGGCATACTCGGCATGACTTATGTAAAGTGGGCTATGTATGTTCACTATGACTGGAAGATGATAGCCGAGCAGTATGAAGAAGCAGATACTTTTGAAAGCATAAAAGACGATATGAAGTCTACCAACGCGTATGAAGCCTTTGAAATGTATTATGATTTTGAAGATGAAGAGGGCGTGCCTTATGACTTTGAAGAGGCATGGAACATTCTCCAAACAAACGCTTATACATATATGAATGTTTTATGTCTCACCAGCGATGTGGATATAAACGAACAGTTCAGTTCCGCTCAGATAGCAGAAATGAAGGACTGCAATCTGTATGAGTGGTACTATTATGACGTTATACTCGGCGAGACAAAAGAGGAATGCAAAACAAACGTTGAAAAGGCAAGAGCAATGAACGCCGCCGATTATATCGAGAATGTGAGAGGTCTTGACCTTGAAGACTTTGTAGCCGATTATTACGGTACTATCGAGGTACCGTCGCTCGGTAAAGTTCTTGCACACCCCGGCGATCTCTGGGCAAGGATCAAAGAAATAAACGAAGTCGGCAGATGGTCATATTCTTCATCGTCATCTTCGTATTCGTCCACAGCTTCAAACAGCGAGCCTATCACGGGCGTTATGCTGTGGATAGTATGGATAGCCGAACTGTTTGTAATAAATTCATTTGCGCTTGCAATAGCCTATTCGCAGTCTAAAGAGATATTTATAGAGCAGGATAACGACTGGGCGCAGACTTACGACGGCAACAGGCTTACATTCAACCCCATGAACGGCAATCAGCTTAGATCAATGCTTGAAATGTCGGGCGACAATGTAGCGAACCTTGTGCCTATCGCGGCTTCAAGCCTCAACGGCAGACCATACTTAAAGTTTACGTTCTCGCACGCAAAAGATTTCTCCGAAGTGTATCTCAATGCGTTCAGCATGACCTATAATCACAAGAACAGAAACTATGTATCGTCCAAGATATTCAAGGGCATGAAGATAACCCCCAAGCAGGCAGGAATACTGATGTCTATGTTCAATATCCCCGCGCAGGGCAAAATAGCTTCCGATCCCGAGTTTATCGAATGGCAGAGAAGCGGCGGCGCACCCACAAGCGGAGGTTATGCGCAGACAAGCGCAGCACCTCAGCAAACGGCTGCCAAAATGGAGGAAGCCGTAGAGACCTGCGGAAGCTGCGGTGTTCAGATACCTGCCGGCAAGAAGTTCTGCCCCAACTGCGGCGCACCTGTTGAAAGACCTGCAACTTCCGAGCTTGACGGCGCAATTGATAAGCACTCGTTCGAGGCGTGGAAGAATGCAAGAAACAGCGGCAATAGCAGCAGTGACGAAATGGACAGCATTTCTACCGACGATATAGATACTACAGATCTTTGATAAACACAAGTGGCGGTACTAAACGTGCCGTCACTTTTAGCAGATATATTTGACAGGAGGTAAACCTATGGATAACAACGTAAAGATCATCATCAAAAAACGCCTTGAGCGCACCGCCGAAGCACTTCGTAAAAACAATATGGCAGCGTATGTGTGCGATACCAAAGAAGATGCACTGAAACTTGTCGAGCAGCTTATGCCGCAGGGCTCGTCTGTCGGCTGCGGCGGCACGATGAGTATGCAGGAATGTGGTGTTACAGAGCTTGTGAAGTCGGGCAAATATAACTTTATAGACCGCACAAAGTGGGAGAATACCGACGATTGCTATAAAGAAATGTACGGCGCGGACTTTTTCATTTCTTCGTCAAATGCCGTTACCGAGAGCGGTCTGCTCTATAACGTTGACGGCAACTCAAACCGCGTTTCGATGATAGCATACGGCCCTAAAAAAGTCATAATGCTGGTAGGGTATAATAAAATAGTACATAGCCTTGACGATGCCGTAAGGCGCGTTAAAGAAATTGCCGCCCCTGCAAACTGCGTAAGGCTCGGCTGCAATACATACTGCGCCGAAAAAGGCGTTTGCATGGGAATCGACGGCGGCATGACCGACGGCTGCAAAGGCGATACAATATGCTGCAACTTCCTTATTTCCGCCAAGCAGCGGCAAAAAGACCGCATAAATGTGATACTCGTTGCCGAAGAGCTGGGGTATTAAATCCGCATACAAATAAGAGCCGAGGCTTACTGCCAAGGCTCTTTATTTTTATATTTTCGCAATGTCTTTGGTGAATATATCGGGCACGCCCTGCTTTGAAAGCTCCGACCGCTGCTCAGATGTCAGCGGCAGTACACAGCCCTTGCCGCTGACAGGGTATTTACCGCTTTCTATATCGGCGTAAAGACCGCCAACATATTCAAGCCAGCGGCTCGCGTATTTTACGGGATCGACTACCTCGAAAAAATCATATCCGCCTGCGCTGTAAAATGCCGTCAGCGAATCTTCAAGACTAGCAAAATCTCCGTGCGGCAGTACAAAATTTTCGTCGTCCCATTCGGCATAGCCGACTTTATCCGCAGTTTCTACCACCTTTTTACTCCTCCATAAGGCTTTCCATTTCGTCAAGCAGCCTGCCCATAAGCGCAATTGCCTCGTTTATCGGCTGCGCAGTCGCCATGTCAACGCCTGCACCGCTCAAAAGCTCAATAGGCGTTTTGCTGCAACCGCCTTTCAGAAAGTCCTTGTAACGCTCTGCCGCCTCTTTGCCGCCATTCAGTATCTTCTGCGAAAGCGCAATAGCAGCCGCATAGCCCGTAGAGTATTGATACACGTAAAAATTGTAGTAAAAATGCGGTATTCTCGCCCACTCCATGGCTATCTCTTCGTCAATAACTATGTCATCACCGAAGTATAGCTTGTTGAGATCTCTGTAAATGTCACGCAGAACTTCTTCCGTAAGGCTCTCGCCGCGCTGGGTCATCTCGTTTATTTTCAGCTCAAACTCCGCAAACATCGTCTGCCTGAAAAGCGTCGTGCGGAACTGCTCCAAAAAGTAATTTATCAGAAACGCCCTGCGCTTTTTATCAGTTGACTTTTTCAGAAGATACTGCATAAGCAATGCCTCGTTGCAGGTAGATGCCACTTCCGCCACAAAAATAACGTATTCGCTGTATGCCACAGGCTGATTTTTGTTTGAAAGATACGAGTGTATCGCGTGACCCATTTCGTGCGCCACGGTAAATTCGCTGTCAAGCGTTCCGCTGTAGTTCAGAAGCACAAACGGGTGTACGCGCGCTCCTGCCGAGTATGCACCCGAGCATTTTCCCTCGTTCTCGTAAACGTCGCACCAGCCCGAAGAAAATCCCTCGTCAAGTATCGCAATATAATCCTCGCCAAGCACCGAAAGCGCGTCTTTTATCTCTTTTTTCGCGTCTTCGTAAGAGATCTTCACATCACAGTCGGGCACTATCGGCGTGTAAAGATCGTAAAAATGCAGCTCGTCAACACCCAAAAGCTTTTTTCTCAGCCGTACATATCTGTACATCTGCTCCATATTCGAGTGAACGGCTTCTATCAGATTTTTGTACACAGAAACAGGTATCTCGTTGCCGTCAAGTGCCGCCTCCAGCGCAGAACCGTACTTTCTCGCCTTTGCAATAAAGTCCAGTTTTTTGGTCTGCGCACTAAGCGTTGCAGCCATTGTATTTTTAAAAGAAGTATACGTGCTGTACATAGACTTGAACGCACTTTCGCGCAGTTTTCTGTCAGGCGACTGCATGAGCGAAATATATGTGCCGTGCGTTACCTGATGTGTCTTGCCGTCGCTGCCTTTAGCATCGGGAAATTTCAGATCGGCATCTGAAAACATATTGAATATATTTTCGGGCGACTGTCCAAGCTCCGCCGAAAGCGAAAGTATGCGTTCTTCGGCGTCTGAAAGTATGTGCTCTCTCTGCCTGCGTATGCGCGTGAGAGCCAGCCTGTAAAGCTCCAGCCGCGGCTCTTGCTTGTAAAAGCTTTCAAGAGTTTCGTCACTGATAGATACTATCTCAGGTGACATGAACGAACAGCGGCTGTTCAGCTGTACTATCACAGAAATTGATCTGCCGCACAGATCCTGATACTTTGAAACGCGCGTGTCCTCGTCCGACTTTCTCTGCGCATAGTTTATAAGCGAATCAGCAACAACGTTTATCTTGTCGTCGCACTGCAAACAGTCGTATAAAGCCTGCGCGCTTTGCGATAGCCTACCTTTGTAGCTTTCAAGCTCCTCGCCGTATTCTGAAAGCTTTTTCAGATCTTCCTCCCACGCCTCATCGGTGGGGTAGATGTCGTTTATCGCCCATTTTGTTTCGTCGGGCAGCTCGTTTCTCTGCGGTACTCTGTTTTCAGCCATATTATCACTCCTAAAATATTAACTAATATCAGTATACCACGCTTTTTTCAAAACTTCAATACCGAGTTGCTATTTTTTGCTTTTCTGACTATTTCCGTGGCAGGCGGACGAATTCGGACAGCAGCCGCAGTTGCAGCCGCAGCTCGACCTGCCTTTTTTCTTGTCCTTTACTATTGACATTATTATGCCGAAAACTATCGCTGCTATCACGATAATTACAGCTGCAGTTCCTAAGTATTCCATAATACGCATCTCCCGTTCGTGAAAATTTTGCATACAGCGCCTTCCACCGTCATTTGGCAGAAAGCGCTGTAGCCGCTGTTTTGTATGATGAAGAGATCTTTTAGCTTTAAGATATTACGCTTTTACCCTTACGCTTCTTGTAAGTTTTGTACTTTCTTTGTACGGTCTGAAAAGCATATAGACCATTGCAACTATTATCACGCAGGCAGCTATCATGCCTATAACGCTGCCGTCGCCCGCAGCCAAAGAACCTATCTGGTATACGCATAGTGAAACTATGTACGCAAAACCACATTCATAGCCTATCGCGAACCAAGTCCACTTTGCGCTGTTCATCTCACGTTTTATAGCTCCTATCGCCGCAAAGCAGGGCGCGCACAGCAGGTTGAATATCAGGAAAGATAGTCCGCTTGCCGCCGTGAAAGCCGCCGCCATATTGGTGTAAGCCATTTCGCCGCCATAAAGTATGCCCATAGTGCCGACGATGTTTTCTTTTGCTACAAGTCCCGTAACAGCCGCAACGGTCGCCTGCCATGTGCCCCAGCCCAAGGGCTTGAATACCCATGCAAACGCGCTGCCGATATATGCAAGTATGCTGTGCTGCATTTCGTCCTCACTGAGCATACGGAAGCTGCCGTCAACAAATCCGAAGAACGATGTGAACCATACTAGTATCGTAGAGAGAAGTATTATAGTTCCCGCCCTCTTTATGAACGACCAGCCTCTCTCCCACATCGAACGCAGTACGTTTGAAACGGTGGGCATATGGTAAGCAGGCAGTTCCATAACGAACGGCGCAGGGTCGCCCGAAAACGGCTTTGTCTTTTTAAGGATTATTCCCGAAATTATTATCGCCGCAACGCCTATAAAGTATGAAGATGTCGCCACCCACGGTGAGCCGCCGAACAGCGCGCCTGCTATCATGCCTATAAACGGCACTTTCGCGCCGCAGGGTATAAAGGTAGTCGTCATTATCGTCATGCGGCGGTCGCGCTCGTTTTCTATCGTTCTGCTCGCCATAATTCCCGGTACGCCGCAGCCCGTGCCTATAAGCATGGGTATGAAGCTCTTGCCTGAAAGCCCGAATTTTCTGAATATCCTGTCCATAACGAAAGCTATACGCGCCATGTAGCCGCAAGCTTCCAAAAATGCAAGGAATATGAACAGTACAAGCATTTGCGGCACAAAGCCCAGCACCGCGCCAACGCCTGCAACTATTCCGTCCAGCACCAGACCTTTCAGCCACTGAGCGCAGTTTATCGCGTCAAGTCCGCTTTCTATAAGTACGGGTATTCCCGGCACCCATACGCCGTAATTTGCAGGGTCGGGCGCGCCGCCGTATTTTTCGTAAAGCGCTGTAGCTTCTGAAAGGTCAGCGCCAGTGAATGTCGTATCTTCCGTCTGCAAAGTTTCCTCGTCCTGAAGCGTTACCACCGCTGTGTCAGTTTCGGTAAACATAGCCTCAAGCTCGCCAAGAGCCTTGCGTGCTGTTTCTGCGCTGTAGCTCTCAACCTCAGTGTCTACCGCGCTTTCTATCGCAGAAACGTCTTTGCCATCTTCCGCTGCTTTTGCAATAAATCCGCTTATTATTGCATCACTGTCGCCGTATTCTTCCGCAGCTTCTTCATAAGCCGTAGAGCCTATGCCAAGCAGGTGCCAGCCGTCGCCGAAAAGTCCGTCGTTTGCCCAGTCTGTCGCCGCCGAGCCTACCGTCACCATTGAAACATAGTAAACTATGAACATCACAAGCGCAAATATCGGCAGACCCAGAAATCTGTTGGTAACTATCTTGTCTATCTTGTCGGATACCGTCGCTGCCCCTGCGCTTTTCTTTTTAAGGCACACGCCCGTTATCGAAGCTATGTATGTGTATCTTTCGTTTGTTATAATGCTCTGCGAGTCGTCGTCAAGCTGCTGCTCAACGCTTTTTATGCAGCTTTCAATGCTTTCAAGATCGGCAGCACTCAGCGACATACTCTCCATTACCTTTTCGTCGCGCTCAAACAGCTTTACAGCATACCAGCGGCGAATGTTTTCTTCCATGCCGCCAAGGCAGATGTGTTCTATCCGCGAAATGGCGTTTTCAATGTTTTCAGAAAAGTCTTTTGTAGTGGGCTTTGCTTCACCCGTGCGTGCAGAATCTACAGACATATCAGCCGCCGCCGAAACTCCCGTGCCTTTCAGAGCAGATATTTCAACTACCTTGCAGCCAAGCTTTTCTGACAGCTTTTTTATGTCAATTTTGTCGCCGTTTTTGCGAACGATGTCTATCATGTTCACAGCTGCAACAACGGGTATACCAAGCTCCAACAGCTGCGTTGTAAGATACAGATTTCTTTCAAGATTCGTGCCGTCTATAATGTTAAGTATTGCATCAGGCTTTTCCTCTATAAGATAATTTCTCGCCACTACCTCCTCCAAAGTGTAAGGGGAGAGCGAGTAAATTCCCGGCAGGTCGGTAAGCGTTACATCATCGTGACCTTTCAGCTTGCCCTCTTTCTTTTCTACAGTAACGCCCGGCCAGTTTCCTACATACTGGTTCATGCCCGTAAGTGCGTTGAAAAGCGTAGTCTTGCCGGTGTTCGGGTTTCCTGCAAGAGCTATTTTTATCGCCATAATATCATTCCTTTCAAAAATATTGTTAGCATATGCTAACTCATGCCGCAAAAAAATAAGTCATTCAACTTCAATGCTTTCAGCGTCCGCCTTGCGAAGAGAAAGCTCGTAGCCGCGCACGGTAACTTCAATGGGGTCGCCCAACGGCGCTACCTTGCGAACGTAAACGCTCACGCCTTTTGTTATGCCCATGTCCATTATCCTGCGCTTTACCGCGCCCTCGCCGCCAAGCTTTTTCACCCTTACGGTGTCGCCTATTTTTGCTTCTTTAAGTGTCGGCATAAAATTACCTCCCTGTTATATCATTATCTTTATCGCCATTTCTTTTGAAACAGCAACGCGGCTGTCCTTAACGCTTACGATGACATTTCCGCCCACTTCGCTCACTATCGTCACCGTGCCGCCGACAACGAACCCTAAGCTTTCAAGAAACTTCCTTGTCTGAGGGTTGCCGCCTATCTTCTTTATAACGCAGCTTGTGCCTGTCTGTGCAAGTGTCAGAGGCATATCTATCACTCCTTATCGTTCTGGTTAGCCTTGCCTAACTCTAATATAAATATACACCGCCGCTCTTTCTTTGTCAACAAAAATAACCCGCGCTTTCTTAAAAATCGTATATGTCAACAAATTGTAGTTAGCTTTTGCTAACCATTTTTGTATATAAGCACAATAGGGATAAGCGTTTCATTTGCTCTTGCAAAATGCCGCGCCCTGTGTTATAATAAGTATGACAAAATTATTGCAAAGGGTGTTTTTAATATGCAAGAGCTTTCTTACAAGGAAAAATTCATAAAGTTTATGGTAGACAGCGGCGTGCTGATGTTCGGCGAGTTTACGCTCAAAAGCGGACGTTTAGCGCCGTATTTTATGAACGCAGGCAACTATAAAACAGGCGCACAGCTTGCAAGACTGGGCGAATTTTATGCCGACTGTATACACGAGAACAATATAGAAGTGCAAACGCTTTTCGGTCCTGCGTATAAGGGCATACCCCTTGCGACTGCCGCATCTGTAGCTCTTTATAATAAGTATGGCATAGACGCCAGCTATTGCTTTGACCGCAAGGAAGTCAAAGACCACGGCGAGGGCGGAATGTTCGTTGGCGCGCAGCTAAGTGACGGCGATAAGGTAGTTATAATCGAGGACGTTATGACCTCCGGCAAGGCGCTCAGAGAGGTGCTGCCAAAGCTCAAAGGCGCGGCAAACGTTGACATAACCGCCATGATAATAACCGTTGACAGAATGGAAAAAGCCCTTGGCAGCGATAAAAGCGCAGTGCAGGACGCCTATGACGAGTTCGGCGTAAAGGTGTACCCGATAGTTACCGTCAAGGATATTATAAAAGCTATTGAGGACGGCATTATAGAGGGCAGGGAATACCTCGGCAAAATGCGTGATTACCTCGATTCCTACGGCGCATAGTGGGAACCGGTATCCTTGTTTGTGGACTGAACGGCAGCGGTAAAAGTACATTGGGCAAAGCTTTGGCGAAAAGACTTGATTTTCATTTTATAGATAATGAGGATCTGTTCTTTCCCAAAACCGACCCCGATTATACCTATGCTTCTCCTCGCCCCAAAAGTGAAGTTGAAAAGCTTCTTGTGAACGAGGTCACAGCGCATGAAAATTTTGTATTTGCAGCTGTACACGGTGATTACGGCAAAGATATTATTGCGCTCTACGATCTTGCAATACTTATCGAAGTTCCTAAAGATATCAGAATGCTGAGGGTGAGAGACCGCTCTTTTCAAAAATTCGGCAGCAGAATGCTAAGGGGCGGAGATCTGTATGAGCAGGAGGAGCAGTTTTTTCAGCTTGTAAGCAGCAGACCCGAAGACATGACAGAAAAGTGGCTGCAAACTCTGCGCTGCCCTGTAATTCGTGCAGACGGCACCAAACCCATAGAAGAGAATATAACCATCATTCTGAAACAGATAAAACAGATAAACTGATACAAAGAAAAAGGACTACATAAAGCAGTCCTTTAAATAAAACAATTTATATTTGGAGAGGATGAAACGAGTATAATTACTCTTCACTTTCTATTATACTCATTTTTCCGCATAACGCAACAACAATTCCGTTACAATTTATGACAATTTGATTACATTATGAAAAGGGTGATTAGGCATGGAACTTGCGTGGCTGCTTTTTCAGAAAGTGGTCGTAATGCTGATATTTCTTGCGGCAGGCGTAGTAAGCTATAAATGCAAGCTGATAACAGATATCGGCAACAAAAGCATAACCAACGTCGTGATGTACGTATTCACCCCGATGATGATACTTGTGTCCTTCTGTCAGGAATTTTCAATGAAGCTGCTCAATGGGCTTTTCATAACGCTCGGCATAAGCTTTCTGGGATATGTCATAGTCATCACGCTTGCCTGCCTTTTAATACGCAAAAAGGGAATTACAGGCAAAGAAGACCCCGACTATATAATAGAAAGATTCTCTGCTATATATACCAACTGCGGCTTTATGGGCATACCTCTTGCAGATGCACTTTTCGGCGCGGAGGGCGTTTTTTACATAACAGCGTTCCATTCGGCGTTTATGATACTTGTCTGGACGCACGGAGTTTACATGATAACGGGCGACAAAAAAGAGATATCCATTAAAAAAGTATTGCTGAACCCCTCAATAATCGCTACATTTCTAGGCATGATACTCTTCGCCGCCCGCTTTGAGTACCCTGACGTCGTCATGAGCGCCATGGTCTCTATGAAAGATACGGTCGCACCCCTTGCCATGATAATAGCAGGCGTTTCAATATCGCAGTCAAATCTTTTAAAAGCAATAAAAAATGTCAGGCTGTACCGCACCTGCGCCGTAAGGCTCATAATAATACCTCTCGTGCTGGTGTTCTTCCTGACATGGATATTCCGTTTTCTCGGAGTAAGCGAAACGGCTCTGCTCACAACAATACTCGCGTTTTCCTGCCCAACCGCAACAATGGGCACCATGATGTCCATACGTTTCGGCAAGAACGCCGAGGCGGCATCGCAGCTGTTCGCGCTTACTACCGTGCTTTCGGTAATTACAATGCCGCTGCTTATCTATGTGCAAAGCCTGCTTTGATAATGGCTCCGCTTTGTTTAAAAATGCGTCCGAACTTAGGTTTGGCGCATTTTATTATGCCTGCGTGTAATGCTCATATCTTGTATTCTTCAAAAATATATGCCGTGGTGTTGTCAATAAGCGCGTCAAGCAAAATGCCGCCATCGGTGTATTCCTGCGAAAAAACTTTGCCGTCGCAGCTGAGTATTTTGTTCACAAGTCCGCTTTTATCATATGGCAGCAAAACCTTCATGCGCTGCGCCGTCGGCCTCAGAGCCTTTTCCAAAGCGTGCAGCATATTGTCAATACCCTCGCCCGTCTTTGCCGATATCTTTATGACATCTCCGCCGCTTTCAAAGCCGCCCTGTTTATCGCACTTGTTCAGCACCGTAACTATCGGTATACCCTCGCAGCCAAGCTCTTTTAAAAGATTTAAAGCCACCTGCGCTTTTTCACTCATCGCCTCGTCTGAGGCATCGCAAAGGTGTATTATCACATCAGAAGAGGCAGCCTCTTCCAGTGTCGAGCGAAAAGCCTCCACCAACTGATGAGGCAGGCGGCTTATAAGCCCTACCGTGTCTATCAGAGTAACGCTCCTGCCGTCTGGCAGTTCTATCGCGCGCGAGGTCGTCTCCAACGTCGCGAACAGCTTGTCTTCCGCAAGCACCCCTGCCTGAGTCATAGTGTTCAGTAAGGTAGATTTTCCTGCATTTGTGTAACCCACTATCGCGCAGGTCAAAACGCCGTCTTTCTTTCTCTTGCCGCGAAGCAAAGCCCTGCGCTTCTCTATCTCTTTAAGCTCGCGTGAAAGAGTTTGTATCCGCGCCCTTATGTGGCGTTTGTCAACTTCCAGCTTGCTCTCGCCCGGTCCTCGCGTGCCTATGCCGCCGCCAAGACGTGAAAGCTTAACGCCCATGCCCGTAAGCCTTGCAAGGCGGTATTTGTTCTGCGCAAGCTCAACCTGCAAACGCCCCTCGTGCGTTACAGCGCGCTGTGCGAATATATCGAGTATAAGCATAGTGCGGTCAATGGTGAATACGCCGCAAACGCTCTCTATGTTTCGTATCTGCGTGGCAGTCAGTTCATGGTCGAATACTATCATGTCAGCTTCCAGCGTTTGGCAAAGCTCCGCAAGCTCCTCCAGCCTGCCGGAGCCTATGCAGGTCGCCGCGTCAAAAGACGGTCGCTTTTGTATTATGCTCGCAATTGTCTCTCCGCCTGCGGTGTCAATAAGGCTGCAAAGCTCCTCCATAGAGCGCCCCGAATCAAATTCACCCGTGTCAATGCATACCGCCACTATTTTCGATCTGTTTTCGGTATTGTCATGCATATCCTAAAGAACTCCTTAAAAAAATAAAGCGAGCCGCCATTGTGACAGCGGCTCGCCCATGCCGGTTTTGTTACTTTAAAAATCTTACCACAGACATTATTATTCCGCCAAGAACGTAGATCTCAACAAGCGCTCCGATTATGCCGAAGATAATTCCCACAATGGGAACAGAACTCAGCACGCCTATCAGTACGCCTATTATTGCGCCTACTACAACATAGATAACTATTGCTATTACGAGCGACATAACGTTGTCCTTTGAAATAGGTGCAATGGTGTCTCCTATCGGGAATAATTTTTCAAGCTGTTCCATGTCTTTCACCCTCCAAAAATTTACTGCTTTAATTATAAACCATTTTTTTCTTTTTGTAAATAGATTTGTTGACTTTTTGGAGCGTTTTTATATATTCTAAACATATTGCGTGAAAATAATTCGTATAAAATATAGCAAAACACTATAGAAATCTTTGAAAAAATGTTGTATAATATAATCAGTATGTTCTTTTAGAAATTATTTTAAACTCAGCATTATGAACGGAGCGGCTTTTATGGAAAAATATGACGTCGTTGTAGTAGGCGCGGGGGCAGCAGGACTTTCCGCAGTAATAAATCTTTCAAGAGAGCGCAAAGTGCTTATGATATGCAAAGGCGATCTCGAGCTTTGCAATTCAAACCTCGCTCAGGGCGGTATAGCAGGCGTGTATAATTCGCCGAACGACAGCCCCGAGCTTCACGAGCATGACACCTTCGTTGCAGGCGGATTTGAAAACAACCCTATTACTACCGATATTCTTGTAAACGAGGCAAAGATAGATATCGAGCGGCTTATAGAGTACGGCGTGGAGTTTGATAAGACCCCCGACGGCGACTATCACAGAACTTTGGAGGGTGGTCACGGCAGGCACCGTATATTCCACCATGCCGACGCCACGGGACATGAGATAGTTATAAAGCTGCAAAAGGTAGTAAAGGGTCTTGAAAATGTTGATATTCTCGATAATGCGCTGCTTTGCGGCATAAAGAGGATAAACGGCGGCTTTGTGTTCGATATACTTAAAGACGGCGAGTATAAAACATATGCATCGCAGTATGCCATACTTGCAACGGGCGGAATAGGCAGAGTTTATGAATATACAACCAACTCAGCTATCGCCACGGGCGACGGCATTGCCTTTGCATACGGCATGGGCGCGGTGATAAAGAATTTGAGCTATATT
The DNA here is from genome assembly GCA_947629275.1 of uncultured Clostridia bacterium. GTDB lineage: Bacteria > Bacillota > Clostridia > Oscillospirales > Ruminococcaceae > UBA7477. The sequence continues at coordinate 16,757 of CANRDG010000011.1, forward strand.
CAGTTTCACCCCACGGCTTTCAATAACAGGCAGACAAGAGAGTGTTTCCTTATCTCCGAGGCTGTAAGGGGCGAGGGCGCGTATCTGCGCAACTGCCATAAAGAACGCTTTATGCAGGATTATGACAAACGCTTAGAGCTTGCGCCGAGAGATGTGGTTTCACATTCTATAATTTTTGAGGCAAAGAAAACCGGCAGCGATGACTTTTATATAGACATCACACACAAAGACCCCGAGTTTATCAAAAAGCGTTTCCCTATGATATATTCAAATCTGCTTGAAGCCGGCTACGATATGACTAAAGACTTAGTGCCTATCTTCCCCTGCCAGCATTACCTTATGGGCGGCATAAACGTTGACAGCCATTCGCAAACGTCTATTGACGGTCTGTACGCCTGCGGGGAATGTTCGCATACGGGCGTTCACGGCAACAACAGGCTTGCTTCAAATTCTCTGCTTGAAGCGCTGGTGTTCTCACGCAGAGCGGCTATGCAAATAAACGGCAGAAGATTTTCAAATTCTTTCGATCCGCAGGACTGCTTTACCCACGACCTGAACGCACCGCATATACCGAAAGGTCTGCGTACCGAGATACGCACCATTATGCAGCGGGCTTACTTTGTAATGCCCAACGTAAACGCCATTTTTGAGGGCTATGAAAGGGTCAAAGAGATAAAAGAATTTTTGGATAAGGGCAATTTCAAGGTCGATAAAGACTACGTTGAGGCAAGAAGCCTTGCAACGGTGGCGTTTATAATCCTCAAAGAAACAAAGGCTATAGCCAGCGAAAACGCCGAGATAACGCGCAATAATGTCAGGTAAAAGAAAATTCTATTACTGCGCCGTGTTCATAATATCCATGGTGTGGTATATATTGTGGGCTTTTCTGATAGAATTAAGGTTTTACGCTCAATGGGTCGCATATGCTCTTGCAGGGTATCTTTCATGTTTTCTTGAAGTTGGCATTGAAAAATTTTTCTATGTAAGAACATATAAAAGCGGCGAGGTGATAAGCAAGTTCAGCACCGCACTTTTCGCAGTTGCAATACCTGCCTACATAGCCGAATGTTTCGGCAGCGTAGCAAGGCTCAACGGCATGATAGACAAAAGAACATTCTGCTTTTGCGCTGTAACAGCGTGTACATTGTGGATAAGGCTGGTATTCTGGGTAATAGAAAAGCTTGTAGACAAACTTAAACGGAAATGAAATTTTGGAGGTATGTGTTATGCGCCTTATGCAGTTTCAGACAGACGATATTATAAAGACCGCTCTTTTGGAAGATATAAATTATGTAGATGTTTCGGCAGACTATCTTGTTGAAGAAGACCGCGTTTCTACCGCGCGCTATGTAGCCAAGGCAGACGGCGTTTTGTGCGGTATAGATATAGCCTCAAGGGTGTTTGAGCTGCTTGACAGCGAAGCTAAAAGCGAGATATACATTCACGACGGCGAAAGCGTTAAAAAAGGCGATATTATAGCAAGGTTCACAGCCAAAACGCGCGCCCTGCTTAAAGGCGAAAGAACGGCTCTTAACATTATCCAGCATATGTCAGGTATAGCTACAGCTACAAACAGGTGCGTAAAACTCGTTGAGGGCACAAAGGCAAGCATAGCAGATACAAGAAAGACACTTCCGGGGCTCAGGGTACTTCAGAAGTACGCCGTAACGGTCGGCGGCGGAAAGAACCACAGATATAACCTTTCCGACTGTGCCATGCTGAAAGATACCCATATAGATGCATACGGCTCGATAACCGCGGCAGTAAATAAACTGCGCGAGAAAATGGGTCATACCACCAAGATAGAAGTCGAGGTAGGGAACTTAGAACAGCTGAAAGAAGCTTTAGCTCTTGATGTAGAAATAATAATGCTCGATAATATGAGCGTTGACGATATGAAAAAAGCCGTTGAGATAACAAACGGCAAGAGTCTTTTAGAGGCTTCGGGCAACGTTACCGAGGAGAATATAAAAGAGATAGCGCAGACAGGCGTTGATATTATCTCCCTCGGTGCGCTGACACATTCGGTAAAGGCTTTTGATATCTCCATGAAAATGGATAAGTAAGAGGTGCTTTTATGGCAAGCATAATGGACGGCGAAAGACAATTCCATATACAAACGCTGCCCGGTGAGGTAGGCAGATATGTTATACTGCCCGGCGACCCCGGCAGAGTACCCAAGATAGCACAGTATCTGCAAAACGCAAAGCAGGTGGCGTGCAATCGCGAGTATAACGTATATACGGGTACGCTTGACGGCGAAAAAGTCACTGTTTGCTCAACGGGCATAGGTGGTCCGTCGGCTGCAATAGCCGTTGAGGAGCTTATAAAATGCGGCGCGGATACTTTTATACGCATAGGCACGAGCGGCGGCATGGATATAGAAGTTTCGGGCGGAGATCTTATCATCGCGCTGGCGTCTGTCAGGGGAGAAGGCACTTCGTATGAATATCTTCCCAAAGATTACCCCTGCACCGCAAGTTTTGAAGTGGTAGAGGCTCTCAAACAGGCTGCCGAGAAATCATCGTCACAAACGCTGGGCAACAGATATCATATAGGCACGGTACATTCAAAAGACAGCTTTTACGGCGAGGTCGAACCGCAGTCATCGCCCATGTCTGCTGATATTATGCAGAGGTGGGACAGCTATCTTCGCTGCGGCTGCCTTACCAGTGAAATGGAAAGCGCGGCGGTGTTCGCAGTGTGTACTGCACATAAAAAGCGCAGAGGCGCAGTGTTTACAGCCCTTTGGAACGTTGAACGCTCAAAGCAGGGACTTGAAGACAACATCACCTATGATTCCACCCGTGCGATAGAATGTGCCGTAGATGCTATAAAAATATTGATACAGCAGGATAAAAAACGCTGATATGGGCAAAGAAGAATTTGCCAAAGCCTGTGAAAAGGTCATGGGCGGCGAAAGGGTAACGGGCGGCATAGGCACACTGGGTGAAAAAACGCTCCATGCCGTGCTTAAAAACTATTATGAACCATACGGCGGCAACCAAGAAATCAAGGTAGGCAGCTTTGTTGCCGATATAGTCGGCGAAAATGGCATAATAGAGATACAGACCGCGAATTTCGGCAAGCTTATAAAAAAGCTCGATGTGCTTTTGGAATACTGCGATGTAACGGTCGTTTACCCTATGGCGGCGGTAAAATATCTTCGTTGGCTCGACTTAGAAACAGGCGAGCTTACCGAGCGGCGCAAGTCGCCTCAAAAGCTTACCATGTACGACTGCGCAAGAGAGCTTTATGTTATACGTTACGCGCTGGATAACCCAAGGTTTCATTTAAGACTGTGTATGCTTGAGCTTGAAGAGATACGCTTTCTAAACGGCAGACGCAGCAGAAAAAACAAGAAAAAAGGCTCTACGCGGTGCGACAGGATACCCATATCGCTTGTGGACGAGATAGAGTTTGACAGCATAGATGACTACAGAAAGTTCATACCGCAAGGGCTGCAATCTGAGTTTACAAATGTAGATTTTGCAAAGCTTGCCCATACCGATACGGGAATATCGCGCAGGATAATAAATATGCTGATATACTTAGGTATAGCCGAAAATATCGGCAAAAAAGGCAACGCGTTCATTTACAGAATAAACAAGTAAGGAGACGTAAAATGAAAGTAAAGAAAAGAATTTTGTCATTTGTATCGCTTCTGACGGCATTGTGTACGGCTGTGGCAGTAATAGCCATGGTAATGCCCGTGCAGATGACCGCCGAGGCAATTACGTTCGATAACGACCTAAAGATTTATTCCGAGGCGGTGTATATGATAAGCCTCGATACAGACGATGTCGTGTATTCCAAAAATTCCGACCAGCAGAGAGTGCCTGCGTCGCTTACCAAAATAATGACCTGCCTGCTCGTTCTGGAGGCAAACAACGGCGATGAGGACGTCCTGCGCTCTAAAACAGCCGTAGGAGGCTATGATGCTTTCAACGAGCTGGAGGGTACGGGCTGCTCAAATGCAGATATAAAGCGCGGCGAGGAAGTCAATTATTACGACCTGCTGTGTGCTCTCATGGTGCCTTCGGGCTGCGAGGCTGCAAACATTCTGGCGATAGATATGTGCGGAAGCATTGATGCCTTTGTGGAGAAAATGAACCTTAAAGCCGCCGAGATAGGCATGACCAACACCCACTATTCAAATACACACGGACTTTTTGCGGAAAATAACTATACTACCTGCGAGGATATAGCACTTTTGACAAAGTACGTTATGAATAAATACGACCTGTTTATGACGATATGCAATCAGGCTGAGTACGATATGTCTCCTACAAAAGAACACCCCGACGGTACGCACCTTATAACATCTAATAAAATGCTGGTTGAGGGTTCAGACTATTATTACAGATTTGCAAAAGGCATAAAGACCGGTTTTCTCGATGCCGCAGGAAGATGCCTTGTGTCTACCGCAACGAGAAACGGTTATACCTATCTTATAGTAAGCATGGGCGCGCCTGCCGTCAACGAGGAGGGCGAAGATACCATGTATAACTGTATAGACCACGCAACGCTGTACGAATGGGCTTTTGAAAATCTCGAATACGCTACCATTCTTGATACCGCGTCAGAAATGGGCGAAGTCCCCGTTGAATATGGCAAGGGCGTTGACCACGTTACCGTAAAGCCGTCAATGTCGTATTCTCAGCTGTGGCCTAAAAATGTAGATAAATCGCAGATAAAGCAAAAGATAACTCTTAATCAGAGCGTTGTCGCACCCGTTACCGTGGGTCAGCCGCTGGGTTCTATAGAGCTTACCTACGACGGTCAGACGGTAGCAAAAATTGATCTCGTGTCAACAGCCGCAGTCGAGCGCGACGAAATAAAATCTGACGTAAAAGTCGCAGCATCTTTCAAAGATTCCGCAGCTATAAAAATTGCAATTATTGTAGCAGTGGGCGCAGTGCTGCTCTATGTGCTGATATTTGCCGCAATTATGGTGCTGAGAAGAAACCGCCGCCGCGACCGCTATTATGACGATGATGATGACGATTATGACGACGATGAATATGATGACGGCGACGAATAAATTTCCTGCATTTTTGTGTTGCAATTGCGCGGAAAATGTGTTATAATATAAAAATATAAGAATGTTACAATGAAAGGTAGATAGATTTGCATAAGGTAACCGTTATAACGGGTCATTACGGCAGCGGTAAATCGAACATTTCAGCGAATCTTGCGCTTGAAGGCGCAGAAAACGGCGAGAATGTAACGGTAGTTGACCTTGATATAGTGAACCCGTATTTCAGAACCGCCGACCTAAAAGACTTTTTCGGCGAAAAGGGGATAGAGTTAATTGCGCCCTCTTATGCAAATACGAACCTCGATATACCTGCGCTCAATTTTGACCTAGGTCTTATCGCCGCAAAAGACGACGTTCACCTTATTGTAGATGTCGGCGGCGACGACGACGGAGCTGTGGCGCTTGGCAGATTTTCTCAGCAGTTGAAAGAGTGCGGAGATCTTGAAATGCTTTATGTAGTTAACAGGTTCAGATATATGACAAGAGAACCATATGAAGCGCAGGAGCTTATGTATAAAATAGAAAACGCCTCGCATATGAAGCATACTGGAATTATAAACAATTCCAACCTCGGCGAGGAGACCACTAAAGAGACCGTGGAAAGCTCGCTTGAATATGCTAAAGAGCTTTCGCAAAAGGTAGGTCTGCCCGTGGCTTTCAATACCGCGCCCGACTATCTCGGTCTTAATGACGAGCGTTTAAAAAATGTAAAAGTCCTTATAAAACCCATATGGGCAAAGGATATGTAATAGCTTACAACAGCTTAGTGCTGCTTGAATAAAACTGATTGGAGTGTGTTTAATGGCAAAGATGACTGTAAGAGCCGAACGCTGTAAAGGCTGCGGACTTTGCGCAAATGCCTGCCCTAAGAAGATCATTGAGATCAATAAGGAAAAGCGTAACAAGGCAGGCTATTTTACCGCCGAATGTATCGACGAGAGCGCCTGCGTGGGCTGCGCTATGTGCGCCATGATGTGCCCCGACTGCTGTATAACAGTTGAAAAGTAAGACGTAAAACAGTACCGAAAGGAGTTAAGAACTTTGGAAAAGAATTTGATGAAAGGTAACGAAGCGCTTGCAGAGGCAGCAATGCGTGCAGGCTGTAAATGTTTCTTCGGTTACCCCATAACACCTCAGACGGAGCTTGCCGCATATATGGCTAAGAATATGCATAAAAACGGCGGCGTGTTCTTGCAGGCGGAGTCTGAGATAGCCGCTATCAATATGGTGCTGGGTGCGGCTTCAACAGGCGTAAGAGCGATGACCTCTTCTTCTTCGCCGGGAATCTCACTTAAAAGCGAGGGTATCTCTTACATAGCAGGTTCAGACCTGCCCTGCGTTATCATAAACGTTGAAAGAGGCGGTCCGGGTCTTGGCGGCATACAGCCCTCTCAGGCTGACTACTGGCAGGCTACAAAGGGTCTCGGTCACGGAGATTTCCACCTTCTCGTTTTCGCACCTGCTTCCGTTCAGGAAATGGTCGATATGGTCGTTAAGGCTTTCAATAAGGCTGACGAATACCGTATGCCTGCAATGATTTTGGCTGACGGTCTTTTAGGTCAGATGATGGAACCCGTTTCCTTCCCCGAAATAGCAGTCGAGATGCCCGATAAGTCAAGCTGGGCTGCAAACGGTCATAAGAATAAGAGAGCGCACCACATTATAAACTCTCTATATCTTACCCCCGAAGAGCTTGAAAAGACCGTAGTTGACAGATACGCCAAGTATGATGTCATCAAGGAAAAAGAGACCGATGCCGAGCTTTACCTTAC
>CANRDG010000012.1 GCA_947629275.1 uncultured Clostridia bacterium
AAGCGCATTGACAATCTGGAAAAGATCAATGAGAAGCTGGATGACATCATCCGAATCTTAAGACATTAATATGCAGGATGGCGGCGATGCTGCCGCCCTCTTTTTACAAGGAGGAAAACATGAACGCAGAAAAGATTACAGACATCACAATGAACTTTAATAATCCAAAATGGATCTTGGAACACATAACCATCGCTCTTCAACGCACCTCGGATGAGAGCATCATGAAGAGGCCCTGTGATCTGGACGGTATCGAACAGTACCTGATATTAAAGGGCGAACAAGACGGTGCGAATTATTCTGTAAAAGCTGTACCGGTGCTTCTTTCCAATGTCGGTATCGAAGAGAACTACGCCTGGGACAGAGCTCTTGAAAACCTCAGCGCAGAAACACAGATCACCAGTCTCGGGAAAGTCCTGTCAGACTTGATGGGCGCACCCTACGACAGCTCTATGGATTCGGATGTTAAATTCCATGTGATCACCAACACCCAGAAATTCAAAGGTGCCGCTGCCATAATGAACCGGAAAGCACTCAGGACTTTTACCCAGAAATACAGCACCAATATGCTCTTCGTTCTCCCCTCATCTATCCATGAAATGATGATCGCACCTTATGACAGCAACCTGCATCTAGATGATCTATCTGCAATGGTCAAGGAAATCAACGAGACGCAGGTAGCTCCGGAGGAACGCCTTACAGACAGGGCATATATCATCACCATCTGAGAAAGGAAATTCAATGAAAGAATTGTCAATCGACCTGGAGACTTACAGCGACGTTGATATTTCCAAATGTGGAGCTTACAAGTACGCTGAGTCTGATAATTTTGAGATACTGCTCTTTGGTGTTTCCATGGACGGATCTCCGGTCAAGGTGTATGACCTTGCCTGCGGTGATACCGTCCCGGAAGAAATCCTTGCAGCACTATCTAATGAGAATATAACGAAATGGGCCTTCAATGCCGCGTTTGAAAGGATCTGTCTCTCCAACTGGCTGAAGCGCCATCACCCGGAGCACTTCTTCGGATACAGCATTCCTGAAGACCCTGCTTCAAAATATCTGGATCCTTCATCTTGGAAATGCACCATGATCTGGTCAGCCTATATGGGACTGCCGCTCTCACTGGAAGGTGTCGGAGCCGTCCTGAAGCTGCATGATCAGAAGCTGAAGGAAGGTAAAGACCTGATCAGATATTTCTGTACTCCCTGCAAGCCGACAAAAGCCAACGGTGGGCGTACCCGAAACCTCCCTCAGCATAATGGAGAAAAATGGATCCTCTTCAAGGAATACAACCGCCGGGATGTGGAAGTGGAGATGGAAATAAAGAAGCGCCTGGCCAAATATCCCGTTCCGGACTTCCTTTGGGATGAATATCACCTCGATCAGGAAATCAATGACAGAGGGATCATGCTGGATATGCAGGTAGTCGAAAACGCCATCGCATTTGATGAAAAATCAAAATCTGAACTCATGCTGTCCATGCAGAATATCACAAATCTTGATAACCCGAACAGCGTTGTCCAGATGAAACAATGGCTCTCTGATCAGGGTGTGGAGATGGATTCCCTCGGAAAGAAGGATGTTGCTCAATTTGTCAAAAACTCTGACGGTAACGCTAACGGTAACATTACGGAAGCCCTGAAGCTCCGCTTGCAGCTTGCAAAATCCTCCGTAAAAAAATACCAGGCTATGCAGAATGCTGTCTGTAAAGATGGCAGAGCCCACGGCATGTTCCAATTCTACGGAGCTAACCGCTCAGGCAGATGGGCCGGACGCCTGATACAATTACAGAACCTTCCGCAAAATCATATGAACGATCTCTCAGAAGCCAGATCCATCGTAAAATCCGGTGATTATGAAACCCTTCAGCTACTCTATGACGATATACCGGACACTTTATCGCAACTGATCAGAACAGCCTTCATCCCCCGTCCGGGATACAAGTTTATTGTCAGCGATTTCTCCGCTATCGAAGCCAGAGTACTGGCCTATCTTGCCGGTGAGACCTGGCGCTCCAAAGTATTTGCTGAAGGAAAAGACATCTATTGTGCCTCTGCAAGCCAGATGTTCGGTGTTCCTGTTGAGAAGCACGGCATCAACAGCCATCTTCGTCAGAAGGGGAAGATTGCGGAACTCGCCCTCGGATACGGCGGATCCGTCGGAGCTCTGATCTCGATGGGTGCCCTTGATATGGGGCTTCCAGAAGAAGACCTTCAGCCGCTTGTAAACGCCTGGCGTAACTCTAATCCTATGATCACTGCCTTTTGGTGGGATGTTGATCGTGCTGTTAAAACCGCTATCGCAAAACGGATTCCTACAGAAGTTCGTGGCATCAAGTTCTTTTACAAAAGTGGCATGCTCTTCATCCAGCTTCCTTCAAGGCGTAGGCTTGCCTATGTGAAACCCCGAATTGGTACCAATCAGTTCGGCGGAGAATCCGTCACCTATGAAGGTGTTGGCTCTGCGAAGAAGTGGGACCGTATTGAATCCTACGGGCCGAAATTCGTGGAGAATATCGTCCAGGCCATAAGCCGCGACATCCTCTGCTATGCTATGAAAACTCTTCGCCACTGCTTTATCGTCGGGCATGTTCATGATGAACTGATTATCGAATGCGATCCCAGAGTTGACCTGAAAGTCGTCTGTGAACAGATGGGAAGGTCTCCCGACTGGATGTCGGATATCTTGCTCCGCGCCGACGGCTACGAGGCAATATTTTATAAAAAAGACTGACATGAAAATAGCGGCTCCCGGTTCATCGCCGGAGGCCGCCACTGTCCTACTTACCAAATCTATGATGAAAATTCATTTATAATTTCATCGATAATATTTTTTGCATTATCTAACCCCATGCCATCAATAACATTGAATACACGTTCAAGTATCTTTTTCTCGGTATTTGAAAGTTTTCCAATAGTGTTTAATGCTTTATACGAAGTCGCTCCCTTAAATTTTCCAATAAGCATATCTAGTTCTTCAAATGCAATTTCCTGAAAATGCTGGTCAATATTATCTTTTGCGGCAGAATTAGAAACAGCATCATGTGCAGATTTTAACTTCTGCGTAATTGTTCCCTTCTGAACAGATGTAATACCATTATCTATGGCCTCGCTGGCAAGTTTTGTAGCCTTATCAAGCTGCTCCATCGCATTAGATAATTCACTATTCCGCTTTAACGAGGCTGACCTGATTTCTTTAGTTATTGTGGCTGCAAGTAATGATAGTTGTTCGAATAAAACAAAAAATGCCGGATTCTTTTCAAAATTATCCCTCCTTGCATTAGGAATTAACTCTTTATCTGTTGCATAGATTTCACCCATCGACCAACCATTAAAGCGTGCATCCTTAAATGCAACATTCATGGTCTGATGATCCCCTATTAATATATTCCCTTTTCTAAGTCGGATGCCTTTTACAGTCTTATCATATATACTTCCCATGTAGTTAGTTTTTGCTAACCATCCAACCGCTGCCAAAGCCCCATTCGGACGCGCCACCTTCACAATCTCTATATCCTGGATACTATCATATATATTTTTTCCCTTATCTACCAACACTTTATCTTTGTAAGGTTTATAAATAGTTTGAACCATAGTTCCGTACTGCACTACTATATTATAGGATCGAACTTCACAACCTTCTTTACGCAGCCTATTACATATTTCTTTTCCCCAAACAAAAGTAGGCTCATAAGGAACAGGTGTGTTCTGTGATAAATAATCAACCACGTCATCATGATCATTAAGCCTTGAGTTCTCATCTACCCCTATCAATCTTACAATAAAGTAATGGGCATTTTCTTTTTCAGGTTTAGTTTTCACCTCATAAACTTGTTGAAGAACATCAACAACTGAAACATCAATATCCGAAGAGTCTAACAACAACTCAGACAATTTTTCCGCATCAATTGTAATAATAGTTGACTTGCTTTCACCCGAAAATGATGTCTGAAAAACCAATTGTTTGCAGTAGCTCAACGCTGCAAGTCGCCCTATTCCACGAAAACCTCTTGATGAGTCTGATGTCTTTTGCGAATTTCCGATGCTAATCAATACTTTTTCCGCTTCAGTACTTGAAATACCTGTTCCGTTATCTCTTATGATGATTTCTTGTTCCGTAGGTCTAAGCTGAATAACAATTTGATCTTCTCCGTTCTTTAACATCCCATTACTAATTGCCGCATCTATGGAGTCCACGCTGTTCTGTATATATTCCCTGAATACAACATAGGGATCAGAATACATACCGGAGGTAAGTGATTCAAGAGTATGCTTTCCAATAATTATTTTCTCGTTCATCAAGATTCCTCCAGCAAATTCGATAATTTTAATTGGATGTTATCATAGATAGATTTAGTAACCTTGCCCAATAACTTTTGGCCTTGTTCTGAATCTATCGCACTAAGTAATTTTCGTTCAAAATCACCCATACATCCATACATAATTTGAGCAAGATCTACCATTTTCAATTCTTTTATAGCCTTGCTTGCTTTTTTGTGTTTATTATCATTCAGCACACCCAGGTCGATGTATCTTCTGTATACACGGACCAGTTCATAGTCAATGTATTCCACACCACTCTTTTTACAAATCGCATCCCACTTGGCCATCTGCTTATCGACTGCATAGTCAACCTTCTCGAGTTTATTCATCAAATCTCGAATCCCTTTTTTTCCAAAATAATTAATGAAATTTGTAAAAATATAATTCTGCTGGGATTCGCTTTCTGCAAGCATGTCCAACAGGTCTAGATAAAGTTGAGGACACTCGTTAGTAATAAAATCATATACAAGATCATATGTAGGTGATTTCTTATCAATAAGTCCAAGCAACGCGAAAAGCCTTGGTGTGGTTAAATAAAGCAAATATATTTTCTTTTGAAGCGGAGATGTTATACCCAAAACTTTTTCGGGCAAATATTCATTATCTCCTATCAGCGCAATAAAGGAATCTTTTTCATCCCCAAGCTGGTCATACAAACTGTTCCATAATTCAATCTTCCTTTGGTCTCGCTCCCAACCGGCCTTCCTTATTTCAAATTCTTCTTCTGTCTCCTTAGACTTTCCTCTGGATGTCGTACTGATCTTGCCTCGGCTGGCAATAAGGCGTTCTGGCATACTGAGATATCTCACAAATTCCTCAGATGATTTTCCGAAATCGGCTTCAAAAAAACTTCTACTGCATACGCCTTTTCCCTGTGTTGGAACCAACATTCTCTGGACTGCTCTCAAATACTTCGCATTCCACATAGAGCCAACATAACCTCTCTCATGCGCAGACAAAGGTATATATCTCATGGGAAACGAAAATGCAGCAACCTTTTCACAATCATCTGGAAGTTCACTATTGATCTCATCTTTTAAATCCAGCGTTATACGCATACGATCATATAAATCTTCTGGCGTATCTGCGTGATATTTTCTTCCTTTACCGCCAAAATCTTCGCTGTTATAAAGAACATAGTTCGATAGTTCCGTGATCCCATTCTTTGCGCACAGCTTCAGTGCTCTCTCGTAAATATCTCTATCCTCGATATGGTCAAATGCCACTCTGGCCGGCCTTAACGCAATTTCACCAAGTCTCTTTGCCTTTGCTTCATTTAAGAACAAAGCATCTAACCCCTGGTTAAAGTCAACATATCTTTGCACAACTTTTCCGGTACGAGGATTCTTATAAGTAGCGCCTTTAGAAAAACCCGCAGCAATAATATCATCGATAATGTCATTAAATCTCGGTGATCTCAGAACATTATTATCCATTAATATCAGGTCTTTCTTTGGGCCGAACTTTTCATCAATTGCCTTTATCTTCTCTCCAATATTGATATATGGGACAAATGTTGGTTCCAATGTCTGAACCGCACAAAATCCGCACTTATTACCACAACCTTTTGTTGCACTCAAAAAATATGCATCATGAAATGGATACACATAATCAATATCATCCAGCATTGAATAATCAGGTACAATTTGATCTATGCATTCATCGCCCGGTAGTCCTAGTTTGCCCGGCTCATTCAGCAGGCCGCAGATAGGCATTATCCCAGTTTCTTCATACATCTGTTCGGGTAACAAAGTAGCTGCTATGCCACCAACTGAAACCTTATCAATTGAATCAACAAGTGTTTTTGCATATTCTATTGCTTCGATAGTAGCCTTCCACTCAAATGTAAATAGCGTCGTAACATATACCCTATCCCACTTGGTTCCTGCTAGTTCTTGCGGTAACTCCCCTTTCGTAAACCTTACGTAATCATGCATAACATTCTTATGAAAATATGATATTTTCATAAGCCCCAACGGAGGCTGTTTGCATTTATATTTTGGTTCAATTAATAGAATATTAGCCATCTATCGCACCACCTACTGTATCGTTATATTTAAGACATAGAGATAGTATCTCGGTCTTGTAAGAGCAACATACTGCTCACATAATTCTTTAACCTCTAACTCTCTTGTTTTAATATGATTTATGAACACGATAATATCTGCTTCCATCCCTTTAAAATCTTTGACAGAAAAATACCGAATCGCATCTTCTTCAATTATACTCAAGTTATTAGTTTTGTCGATCCTGAAAGAACCTATATACTCCTCATTGCCAATAATGGAATCTTCGTAATCACAGTTTCCAAGAATAACTATTGACTTTGGAGCCACAAATTCCTTCTGAGTTAACTTATTTATAATGTTTGTTAATGCCTTCTTGCACTGATTGATATTCTTATAATCTGAACATTCAGGTTCTACTCCTAGTAAAGAATTAGCAACCGTGTCTCTACCCAACCCAGTCTTTTGAATAGCATTATCGTATATTCTACCTGTATTTCTTATGTTGTATCTCAGAATCACCGGTGGATAATCTATCGCAAAGGAATCCTCAAAATCTTTTGAAAATACATTCTGATTCTCATCAAAAAAAACATAAAATGTCGAATAGTCTTCATTCAGCAATGCTCTTATTGAAAGCCCCATATCAACATCATAGTCCTGAGCCTCATCAACAATAATGCAATCATACTTGTATTCGTCAGGGATGGTTTCTATATAATCAAAAAAGCCGTTTCCCTTGTTGATTACGCTTTCATAATCATTCCCCAGAACTTTCTTCATGAGACTATCAAAATCCAAACAAGTGACATTATTAACATTCTTCAGCACTTCACTATTCACATAATTAATTAGTCCTTTACTGCAACAAGTAAACAGAACTTTTTTCCCTTTTGCTGCTTCCTGCTTTGCTTTCTTTGCACCTATGTATGTTTTCCCTGTACCGGCACCGCCAATAAAACGCATCTCTCTATAGTTATACATCGCGTCAATTATGCTATCCTGTACAGCATTAATCTTAGACAACTCTTTTTCTTTTATAGGGATAAGAGCTCCTGCCGCTGCAGACAGAGAAATACGCTTATTTATCAGCGAGATAAAACGCTTCCGTTGCTCCGCAGAAAAGGGAACCGATAAGTTTCTTTTGTTCCGCCAATAATGAAATATTTCATTGATTTTCTTTGGCAAGTTTTCAATATCGCTTTTATCGATTGTAAGTTCACGCGGACTACTACTGGAAATGATTTTCTCTGAAGAATACCAAGGGAAAGCAACTGCAAATCCATAAACTCCATTAAAAGACTGATGAAACTCTTCATGGAAGTATTTATGAAAATGGCGCATACTTTTTTCGGCTTGCTCATAAGGGCTGCACTTGAGTTCTCTGGTAGACTCTTCGCCATCCTTAGTCTCTATCAGAAACCAGTGTTCGCCCTCTTGAATAATGTCTTTTCCACCCTTAACTTCGATGGTGATGAAGCCAAAAGAGGGATCAAATACTATAAAATCCGACTCACTGTCAATACGTTTTCCTTCTTCCACCTCAAACCATCTGACCGAATAAAAGACATGATATTTTTTGTCAAGTCGATCCCTGAAAGCCTCATACATATACTTCTCAGAAGGAGTATAGTTATAGTTTTCGATATCTACCGGATGCATTTCTGCCATAATTATTCCTCCCAAAACCCCCAATGTCTAACCGACGTAGCACGGTCAACAGAACCAATAATCAATGTACGGTCGAGGTCATGATTAAAATGCTGACAAGAAACTTCATTCAAAAATAAGCAGCCTGTACATGCTTTGTATCTGGATGCACAAATAGGATCAAATATGCATTTTTGTGCACCTTGATATGCACTGTCCAACCATTTATCAAAGTACGCTTCAAATATATTAAAGAGCGCACCCAGATTGAATCCCTGAGAGTTTTGGCAATAAACTAACACTCCTGGAATTGACGGAAGTATATACTCTGAAATTGAATTTTTGTCTAACCCACACATACTTGCTGCACTTCTTATGAGAAGGTGAGAAAGCGTATGAATCAAGTTATAGATATAATATGTTGCCGCTTCCGCCGGATCAATTTTCGAAAATGGCTTGATCAATTCAGGTCTTACATTATTGACAAACCATAATTTAACAGCATTTTCATCATTAAAATCAGGAAGTTCATCATGACTCACATAGCTATTTTTATCCAACCACTTGAGGATTTTAACTCTATCAAATTCAAATAACACACCTTCCGTATTTAACTTTGTGGCATAAATATTTTTTACGCCATTATGTTCTTCCTTAAATGCTCTAAGAACAGCACCATCACCAGGCTCAGACTTTTCTCTTGTATATCCATAAGAGCAGCTCACAAATGGAATATTTCCACACACTTCTACTGATGAAATTGCTCTTTTCTCAGCCAGCTTTTTAAATTCTTCTGGGTTTGCGTTTGTATTGAGCATTCTTGAAATATCTTCTGCATCATCTAAAGACGACTTATCTTCAATTTCCTTTACAAACATATATTCAAGAATTGCTTCAGAAACCTTGGCTAAGCTTTCAGGCGAAGTAAATATTTTTGCTTTCAAATCATTAACAATAGCGAGATATTTGCTTCCACAATCCTTGTTTGCTACAGCACTTGCCGCATTTGCTGCGCTCGCTGGATCCAAGCCGGCAGCAATAAACATATTGTAGCTGTCATCGTATTTCTTTTGATAAGCTTCCGGATCAGATGTGATGCCATTTGCTATAACCTCATCCAATTCAGATCTTGTTATTTTCCCAAGCCAACAAGCTACGGTCAATATGGCACCATAATCAGTATCACTTATAAACTTTTCAACATTCTCATCAATAATGTCTATAAGGCTGATGCTATAAGCAAAATACTGTGATGGATCTAATGCGATTTTTGGTGACAGCCTCGTCCCGCACTGATCGCACTTCTTGAACATTGGTATTTTATTTCCGCATTTTTTACATCTGAAATTATAATCGTTCAGCTTACCACTCCAGTAAATAGAATCACTGGACTTACAGGTTCTACAATAAACAGGGTGCTTATCCGTTGCAAACCCACATTTACAGAAATATATCTGTCTCATTTGCTTCAATTCTGCATGGCATAAACGACACTTTTTGCACTTTTGATAAGCCTCGCTATCCTTGAACTGATATACTTTATGACAAGACGGGCAATAAAACGTTAGTGGACTAATCTCCGCAACAACGCCCCTTTCATCACTATCATGTTTAGGATTTAATACTGTGCAGTTTTCTAATGTCAGACCATTCCCATACCCTGCCGTATTTGAAATGGTTGCTCCTTCACCTGCTGCAGTACCAAATGCTTCTATGGCTTGATTCACAACTCTGATCAATCGCCTCTTGTTAATCCCATCTAGTTTTTCACTATTCCACCGCGTCACATGTGCAATATAGTTGTAACGTTCCTCGCCTCTTACAGAGAAATCTATCCAGCTCTCTGGCAGATACTTGTATAAAGATTGAGACACGCCTCTCTTCATCTGATACTTCATAATGACCTCCAATTAATCCAACTCAATAATAAGTTGAGAATCTGTATCTCGTAGACTATTCATAATGCGGTATCCCATAAGTCTAAAGCCATCAAAAATATTTTCATCACTCCAGCTTCTATCCCCTATTTGTACAAAGATATCATCAACAAATGCGTCTATTTTTTTCCTATACTGATTTCCGAGGTCATGAGTTATTCCATCATCATCTATACAACCAAATGATTTATACAGCTGATCCTTTATCGTACCTTGGTCAATCTCATGTTCCTTTATTGCTTTCTTTATATTCTTCATAAAGAACAGCGATCCAGATGTATATTGGATTTCCGGATCATAGCAAGTTAACAGCACGCCTGTAAAAACTCCAGGCAAAGTATTATCTACCGCTTTAGTTGCCCATCTGTTGATTGGTACCGCCTCAACAAGAAGATCCTTATACTTATGCATACTAGTAAAGTTCTTTAAATAACTCT
This sequence comes from uncultured Clostridia bacterium, assembly GCA_947629275.1. Lineage (GTDB taxonomy): Bacteria > Bacillota > Clostridia > Oscillospirales > Ruminococcaceae > UBA7477. The sequence goes on from CANRDG010000012.1 coordinate 10,356, forward strand.
GGTCTGTTTCACGCGTTGGTCTAATTAGATCGACAACAATACTTGTATGTTTACGTCCTGTACGTGAATAAGCCTGAATGTATTCAGCCATATTTCCTGGAATGCCGTAGAAGAACATTACATTAAATCTATCTGCATCTACGCCATGCGATATCATACTTGTTGCAGTAATAAGGTTTACTCCATCATATACATTATTATTGTTCTCGACTTCAGCCAACACTTCTCTAACATCCTGAAATGATTCATCACCAGTCATAGCACGTGTCTTAAACGGAATAATTCCCTCACTGCTTAATTCTTCATTAACAGGGGTTTTAATAGCTCCATCAACATTGTTGCCATCTCTCTTTACATTATTGTATTCAAGGAAAATCCAATAATCCTTCAATAATTCCAGAGCTTCTTCCTCCGTTGATATCCCGATATTGGGTATAGCCAAAATCTTTTGAGGCTCACTATAATATTCATATACAGCTTCCCGCATATATTTTAGAGAATAAACAACACTATTTACGATTGCCTTTCCATAGGGTGCATATCCAAGTATCTGTCGCTGAAGATCTTCCTTATCTACAGCAGCATAGAAGTTTCTTTCTATAAAGGGTGATTCGCACGGGAATCTTACTGGGTTTCTGCCATACAGATGGTATACCTGCTCCCTATATGATGATATCGTGGCTGTTGCCCCTATGATTTTCACGTCTCGTTTCGACTTAGAAACATTCTTAATATAGTATTTAAGAAATGATTCATAATGAGATGCATACGTTCCTAAAGATTCCCTAATCAGATGAAGCTCATCCTGTATGAACAAGGTAGGTGCTGGGTCATACATGTCCACGGCCTTAAAGTCTTGTACCTCAAGCTGGCATGTTTTTTCTATACATTTTTTCTTTGATGTATATCCATGAATCGGACACTTATATTCGCCTCCATTAAGGATATTTCTAAAATTTGCATTACACCCCACAATTGCCAACTTATCGACAGTACTTATGATAGCACTCGGCAAATATCTATATATTTCACTATCAACAATATAAAGTGGAAGATCCCCTCCCGACTGACACTCAGGATTGTCACAGAAGTGTACCAATCTACTGAGATGTTCATCTGCCCGAATATGCACTGATTGTTTCCCACAAAACGGGCAAACATCTAAAACTCTATGTTCATCGCGTTGTGCCTGATTCATTTCACGATAACGAGTGTATTCCTTCGCGCTCATCTCATTAGGAGTATTATTATCACCTACAAAATATCCCAACGAGAAACATTCCGTTCCTGAGATCTCATTATCATCTCTTCTTATAAGTTCGGCCTTTGCTAAAACATTTGCCAATCTCTGCACCTGCTGTACCGAGAGTAAGCGGAGCGGGTAACGAAGTATACTTGTCACGCCACAACTCTTACCACGGTGGCGGTCAAAGAATAAATTAAACACTAATACACCTAAGAAAGCCTCGGTTTTACCACCGCCAGTAGGGAAGTAAAGCAAAGCCATATCAGACAAATGAGTTTTAGCCTTTTCATCATCAGGCATAAGATCCCGATCACACGCTGCGATGTCCGGAATCATTGAAACAATAAAAACTATCTGGAATAGTCTCCATGTTGAAAACTTCTTAGATGTTTCAGCAAAAGCCTTGTTCATTTTTACAAAGCTTTTTCGCACAATCGGGTAATTCTTCAAAACGTAAATGCCACTAGCAAAATTCGATATTTCATCTTCAAATCCCTGTATTTCCTTGGATAGTTTTTCTATTCCCTTTTGTGTAAGCTCTGATGTTTTCTGCGTTTTATACTGTTTCCAATCCTCTAACTCCTTCCTCATCTTGACAAGAATTCCTTCAAGCGTTGCTATCGGATCATCAACAAGATCAAGAAACTTGACAGCAAGACTATCATTCGTAATTAGTCTATACTGCTCATAAAGCGGAAGATGATTCGTCTGAAGAGCATTTTCGGCTTTAATAAACTCAACAGCGCAATTATTGCTTAAGGCATACTGAGTCTTATCGTATTTATAATCGTCTTCAAAGAAATCCAATTCTATTGGGCAAAAGCTTGCATTCTTAAGTTCAACTCTAATTCCCGAATTAAAGAGAGTCTCTATTGTAAACTTGTCATCCTTCCTAGATCTATGTGACCCTGAATATAGCACAACCGAATTATTGACAAGGAAACATGAGACCAGATAATTTACCCCTATTTTTTTTACTTGAATGTCAAAATACACTTTCCAGTTCTGGTTTTGTTGCTGAACCTTCTTGTTAGCATAAGCCTTTAAAAAATCACCGTAGTTTCCAGCCGAGAGCAGGTGCTCCACTTTTGTGGGTTCAGTAATAACCTGAATCATTGCTTCTTCATCGTTGTTTATATTGGTTTGGATTTCCTGAAGATAACTGCCTAAACCCACATTAATACTGTGACTCTCGCCTACAAAGCCACATTCTCCAGACTCATCTAAAATGTCTTTAAGTCTAAAGGAAACCTGAGCATTTTCTCCCAAACTTATCTTTTTGTACACCGGTACAAGTCTTATTTGATAACTGGAAAAATATTCTGGTTTTGCTTTATATGCATCCACAATATCTTCAAAACATTTGAATTCATTTTCGTCACGGCTTTCATTGATTTCTCTTAGCATAGCAGCGCGCTGTTCTTCTACCGTTGGTATAGCACGATAATAAAAATCGCCCTGAGGAAACAGCCTAATGACGGCATTATCTAATTCATTTTCCGACAAATAAAAATCTACTCCTATACTCTCAATAAAGGTTTTCGAAGAATTGGTGTTTTGTCCATCTGTATCGTTGGTAGACATAAGCTTACCAACTAATAAAACATTCTCTGGGTTACTCCCTACTATTCGGTCCAAACCTGAGCCTGTTATTCTACCAATGAAATTATGTAGTATAGCAGTTGAGAGTAACTGCCTGCTTTTTTCGAGCTTATCCATTGTATTCCCTCCAAATATGTTCTACTGTCGAATATCGAATCCCTATTGATGAGAAAATCTTATCCGCAGCTTCTTCCACGCTTATCGGAAGTTGCTCATAGTATTTATTTAAAACAAAAAGCGAAACCGCTAATTCTTGTATGTTTTGAGCTTTATAATTCATATTGTCTATCTTATAAGTTGCTTCATTAAGCATATCCTCGATTACCGGCTGTAATGTTTCATATTCTGCCATTCCACTAGGGAAGTTGTTCTTGGCGCAGAGCACATAAAGATAATCCTTAAAATTTTCAATTTGCCGTTCATAAGATAAAGCTATTACAGTATCAACAACTCTATCAATCATTTGCAAATCGCACATTGACTCTGCAACCTTGCGTACTTCTCCTACAAACTCAGTCTCTTCAAATTGACTCCATTCATTAATGCTTTTATCAAACACCTTATTAAATACATCTATAGCTCTCTCAATAGTCATCGCATTTAGATCGACGTGAGAGTCATTATCATTTTCCAAAACAGAAGCATCTGTAAATTCCATCTCAGATATTTCAAACACTTTGCTATTTTTCTTTCCGCTGAATTCAAAATATTCGTTTGCTATTGCCGCTTTTGCCATAAATGAACCATCACCCATGATTCCCTCTCCGGCGACCACCAAGCCATCTACTTCTAAAGATGAGTCCGTATCAATCGTGGTCTTAATAAACAGATCACCTGCGGCATATACTTCTTTACCAATTACTGAGCCAATCATAGTGTGGGAACCAAAATTACATTTTTTTACTCTTACTTCTCCAGTACAGTAGAAAGATCCCCTGCATATAATCTCGTCAGCCTCAATATCACCTTTTACAAACAGATTCCCATTTACACTAATTGTTCCAGCAACAACATCAGTCAAAACATCTAAATCATACGTAGCATGAATATCTCTCGCCTCAAGCGATTCACCAATTACTACGTAGCTCTCATTAAAAACAATGTCTCCGTCTGTCGTGACTGCTTCAGCAACATTTTTATTTCCCAGAACGTGATCTCCAGAGTTAAACTGGATCAATTCTTCATGCATTGAGCAACCTCCTATTCTTCTGAATCAGTCAGCAGCTTGTTATATATAGACTGATTACTTGATTCACCTAATATAATGTGCAAATAATCTTTAGCCCGAGTACATGCAACATATAAGTAGCTAATATTCTTTTTGAGGTTCTCTGTTTGTTCCTCATTTAAAACGCTTTCACTTTTAAGTTTTTTCGTTTTATCATATGCACCTAATGGTTTGACCCCACAAACAACAACCGCTTGAAAATCCAATCCTAGAACAGAATCAAACGTTATAAATGAAACGCCTCCATCGCCGTATCTGCCACCCCAACTCTGATCATTATTGTACAGAAGATTGTATGGAATGTGCTCTCTGGCAAATGCGGTTAATAATGCGGACTCCAAATAATAACTAAGCGGTTTATATTTTCTGAAATACATAGCGATTGCTATTTCATCGTATGGGACACCTTTGTCATCATGAATAGTTTTTACGGATTCGACTACCTTTTCAGCTTCAGCAACAGCATTCCCATTAAATTGCTTAATAGTAACACCCTCCCCGTGTCTAAATGCTTGTCCACGCAAAAACATATCTGGATCAAATTGCTCCTCGGGATTATGCATTTTTATTAATGCTCTGGCATACTGCGCATAACGATTAATATAGTCATTGATTTCAACACAGTTTCTAAAATTCTTTTCTATTCGTATGCTCTTGTTTCCACCTCGATATACAGGATAACCCTCTCCTGCATTCCATGGCGCTTTCCCATGCTTTTGCCTCTGCTTTATTTCCTGTGTCTTATCACCACAAATTACAAAGATGTGATCTCCGCTTTCCTTGTTTTCCAGAAGATTATATGAAAACTTGTACCATGACGACTCAAACATCTGAACTTCGTCTATAAAAATGCCATAGTACCGGTCTTTAATCTTACCGTTTGAAAATGCTGTCATCACTGCTTGACGCCTAGCTTCTATTGCGTTAACTCCTCCAGGCAAAAACAAGCCATTACGTTCAAGTAATTTTTTACATAATCCATCAAATGTACAGCATTCAACATTTTTTTCCTGTAGCCCAGCCCTCTCTATGTACCATGTATATAAAGATTGAAGATTGCGATTAAAACATGTGATAAGGAATTTTTTATCCGGATTCATTTTTGCAGCCTTAAAACATTTCGATATCAAAAGAACGCTCTTGCCGCTTCCTGCACATGCCAAAATCAACTGGTCACCTTTACTCATCTTATTAACAATATTTATTTGCTCTGGCTCCAACCTAAAAGCTCGAACAGCTACATCATCTTCTGAAACAACCAACAACTCCTGAGATGCTCCAGGTGTACTGTTTTCATTTGTTGCTATCGCAAATCGCACTGTTGTATATTCAGGCGCTATTCTTTGCAAAATGGAGTTAATATTTGTGTCACAGATTTCCATGCATTCATCTGCACACGGTACATTTGGATTTTCCAAGTAACGATTCATTACAGTGTTAAAATTACTCCTAAGTCCTGCAAAATCCTCTGCAAAAAGGCATTGATTCTCTATAAATTCCTGAACAGAACCTGGCATTGCATCAATCAGAATATCTGCTCGCTTAATTTCAGGAAAAACGCAAATATAGGCAAATCTCACCGTCAGATCACCATTTACGTTCAAGAGAGCCTTATTTGTTGTTAACTTTTTCCCTACCGTCTCTACTGTATTTTTGAATACACCATCTATGTACGGACCGATAAACATTGGAAAAACTGCCGCATCAGTCAAAGGCAGAAATTTGCATAGTACTACCCCTTGCGAAGTTATAACTGCATGAGAATACTCTCCATTAAGCATCGCCGGATTTATTTTTAAAAGAATAATTCCATAATTCTCATCGTTACTCGCATGCCTTACAAACACTTTTTCATAACGGTTAAGCTCTAACTGCTGATATTCCGAAGGATATATTTCCATTCCTTTCGCCTACTTTCCATTCAGTTCTGCTATAATCTCTGCAATAATCTCATCAACTAAAAACTTGGATAATTTCTTTGAAAGAATATCGCTTACCGTTTTCAGTACATTTTTACTCTTCTTGTCGATTCCGGAGCTAATCTTGTTTATCTTGTAGTTATTACTGGAAGCCACCTGTTTAACTGTTTCCTCTAGTTTCTGACACAGTTCTTCCTTCTTTGGCGTGTGTTCGTCTTTAACTTTGGTTTTTTTAAGTTTTTCAACCGCAGTTTCCAATTCTTCTACAAGTTTGTCTTTATCTACAGACGAATTGAACCCCTCCGAGGTAATTGCATTTGCCTCTGAAATCTTTTTATCCATCTCTTTAAGCACTTTCATTGATGGATCATTTCGAGTCTGCGAAGCCTCTCGTATTGCCCTAGCAATATCAACTGCAACACCTGTACTTAATGTATCTATAAGTTGATAATATGCTTCATTTTGTTCAAAGTCGTCTCTTCTTGCGTTTGGTACAAGTTTATCAGTTACAATAAAAATCTCACCTTGAGTCCATCCGTTAAATCGAGACTCTTTAAATATCCCATTTAAGGTTTTACAATCACCAATTAAAATGTTTCCCTTCCTAACTCGAAATCCGGATATTTCTCGGTCTGACAAGAAACCATACCAGCCACAATTACCATACCAACCTAATGCATAAAGTTCCCCATCTATTGTGACATCAAAATATGCCATACTTGAAATCTCATCTACAGTCTTTTTATTTCGATCCACCCTGAATCTACTTTTGTTTGGCTTATATACCGGTTCAAGATCCGATTCCTCTTCGCCGACAAAAATAGGGAATTCCTCAAGATCATAGCCATGATCCTTTAAAAACTCTTTCAATTGGGAGATATAGATAAAATGCCGCGTTTGATACGGGAGCGGTGCCACTTGCGATATATAACTTTTTGCAGCATCTATATTCAATAAATCAGAGGATCCACTCACATTCTCCATTTCGACAATAAAATAATGCTTCTCAGTTTTCTCTGGTTGTACTTCTATTGTCGTTATTTTTCCCAGAACATCAGAGAGTGACAAATCCTCATATTGGCCCGGAACAAGCAGTTTCTTAAGTGTTTTGCAATCAAAAGTAACGATTGTTTTACAATTTTCTCCCTCATAAGAAGTGGTGAAAATCAATGTATCGCAATAACTCATGCCTCCCAATCTACCGATACCCCTAAATCCTCGATTGTTGGCATTACGTTTTTTTGAGTTTCCTACATTCATTAATGTAGCTTGAGTCTCGCTACTCTTTATGCCTGTCCCATTATCACGGATAGATATACGAGAGTTTTCTTCGCTCACAATAATATCAATGCGCATACTGGATTGTTCAATAATTCCTTGTCGAACGGCATTCTCCAACGAATCCACACTATTCTGAATATATTCTCTATATACAATTTTCGGGTCTGAATACATCCCCGTCGTCAAAGATTCTAAAGTATATTTACCCACCTGAACTTCAGCTTCCATTCGTTCCTCCTAACTTGAAATAACGGTCATATAGAGGTATTTATCGAATCATTATTCCCTCATTAATCCGTTCGGATACCTGTTAATTTTCAGCAAACTCACCTGTGGATCTTTTCCAGCGATTCATTTGGAACACGCTCCATAATGTCTTCCACATTACAATCCAGTGCCTCACAAATACGCAGCAGCACATCTGTAGTGACATTTTCGCCTCTTCCCATTTTTGCAATGGACGCAGCGCTGACATCACTTCTCTTCTGCAGTTCCTGTTTCTGGATCCCCCGATCAATCAACAGCTTCCATAAACGGTTATAGTTAAAATGCGTCCTTGTTTCTTTCTTATTCGCCATCTTCTTTTATCTCCGTTTCTTTATTCCATGCGCGACCAAATAATTCGTTTCCTCCAGGTGACAATTCCAGAACACAATTCGTATTCATCGTATCCTTTGTTTTTGTATCATATGTATCAAGCCTATCAAATGCTATAAATACCTGTTTTCCACCATTCTTCTGAGCATCATACGCCTTGATGATCTCCGCCATAACTTTCTTCTCAATATGCAGCAGCATTTGCATATCATGAATGATAAAAGGCAGCGGCGACAGCTCCATATTTGCAAGGTCAAAGGTGATTACACCTCTGTACTGGGCTCCGGTACCCCCGTCATTAGGCGTATTGAAAGTGTACTTATTCAGTTTCTCCATTCTGAGAACCGGTGGCATATGCTGTTCGTCCTTAAGCAGCTGCACACTGATCTCCCTCATTTTCTGATTGAGCATGGTCTCAATGGCAAAGAGCTGATCACGGATAACCCGGTCTCTTGTTTCTGCGTACTCAGCCACAAGGTCATTGAGCTCATTCATCCGATCATAATTCCTATTTGCATCTATAAGATTGTTCAACTCTGTCGTGATCTTTGCATACTCCTTAAGGATCGCTTCCGATACATTGGGAATCTTTTTAATCTCTTCGACTTCTTCAAGAATCCGTGCAATCTCATTTCCCAGCATCACATAGGCCGTAGCCAGATCCTTCTCCGTTTCTTTAAACTCATCGCCTAGAACCTTTGCCAGCTGCTGATGAAAACTCTCAATGCTTTCTATTCTCTGAAAGTCAACGCCTGGGAAAAACTTTTCAAGATCACTGTATGTTTTCTTGAAACTCTTCTTTCCTTCCGTCATCTCTCTTCGAATGGCATTGAGCTGTGTCTGTACACGCGCCCTTTCCCTTCTGTATTTGAGCAGCTGATTATCCAATTCTGACAGATGCCGTGCTTGGAAGCTATCCAGATCCAGCAATCCCTTATTGCTTTGTTCCGCTAATTCCTGCTCTTGTGTTCTCAGTGTAGCAATACGCTTTTCATTATCCTCGTACTCCGGCTTATTCTTTGCAGCTCGGATATGCTTATAATCTGATGACTTCTTAAATGCATCTCTTTCGTCTTCAGCGGCTTTCGCCTGCTTAATCTGTGCTTCTACGGAAGCGTATTTCCCATACAGCTGCATATACCTTTTGATGGCATATTCAGCTTTTTCATCCTTTGCCGCCCTAAGAGGACGCTCTTCATCCAGAGTATCCCTCTTCCATACCCTGATAAACCGGGATACCACGCCTCTCCATGTCAGATCTTCTTCCACCTGTGTTCCATATTTCTCAGCAAGAAAAGCACAGTATTGATCAAGCGTTAGCTGACTACCTTCCGGTAACGGCTCATAATTCTCATTGCAGCGGAACACATGCTTGTAATCAACATTGCTCCGTGAGAAATGATAAAGCTGACCATCAAATTCAAATGTAAATTTGATAATATGCTCCCCGACATTTTCCTGAACATCCAGACATTTATTCACGTAGTCCTTGCCACCAAACACAAAGTCCAGAATCATGAGGAATGTAGACTTTCCTACAGAGTTGGATCCATTGTCATCACCGATAACCGTGTTTAATCCGGCATGGAACCGAATTGGCTTTCTGACCTCACCATGCTTTATAAACTTGTCGCATTGTATCTCAACCAACATAATGGATCACCTCCCCGTTCAGCTCGACTTTCTTCAATGCATAGAGGCAATCCATGATATCCATGAATTCCCTTATGTCCGTCATCTGGCGCTTTACACTCTTATAAAGCTCTGATGGAGACATGTCCTTCTTCTCCAACTTACTAAGCACCACCGGAAACTTTGCGATAATGCTTTCTTTGTATGGAGTCACTTTACTTGGAAACTTCATCTTTATGAAACACCTCGCAATTCTGAATAAAGAACGCAACAACAGCATTGCACGCCGGTCTGCTGTCCGTTCCCAGATTCGTTTTATTCCTGATCCAATCTGAAAGATAGTCAATAACATCCGACTGGGACATCCCGCTCTTCTCCAACTTCTGAGAACTCATCTTGACTTCTGATGCAATCAGGTCAAAATCCGTCTCTGACTCTGAGAAGATGGATTCAATATATCTGTAATACTGAAGTACCTTTATCTGTGTCTCGGTCTTCAGCATATAATTCTTTGCTTCAAATTTCTCATCGATATGCAATGCCTCATATTCCAGCGGCACTAACTGTACGGAATCATCAACATTAGCAAGCGCATCCAGTACGATCCGGATATCCTCTTCCAGATCGACTGCATTCACAGACTCCTTCGCCTTATAGTTTCTTGCCAAAACTCTCTTTAAATCATAAATTCTTTGGTACTCTTCCGCAGTCGGTTCTGACAAATAGTCTTCTGCACAATGATCACAAAGAGCAATCAGATTATCCGTCTGTTCCAAATCCTTTGGCTTCGGATACACAGCGGAAAGTTCCGTAGTTTTATCTTTTGAAAGTCCTTCGGGGAATATGTGTGTAATCACATATCTCTTGATGGGCTTATTTTTAACCGTATCAACAAGCTTCTTATGACAAATCGGGCACTCATAATTAGCTTCCGCAATCAATGGTGCATCTTCAAATCCGACAAAATCATCTCCCGGTTTATTAGGTCGATTTACAACATACAGAAATACCTCTCCAAGGAACCTGCCTTCTTGCCCCTTATCGTAAAAATCCAATAGTTCATCCCGCTTCTTATCGCCGATTTCCTTGTCTTCTTTTATGACCTTCACCAGTTGATTCAGCACATCATCCTTGCGGAAGGGGTTCATATCCTTCAGCACCTTATTCTCATAATATTCACGTGCTGCCTGCGCCAGTTCCGGAACCAACGATGCCTGCTTTATCCCGTCCGAAACAGGCCTCTGTCTGCTTACCAGAAGACTGATCTTTTTATCGCTCAGATCTTCCCGGTATATATCAAACCTTTCATCATCCGGTTGATTCAGCGCCTCTAGAAGGAATGTCCCTGCGGCAAATTGCGTGTCATGTTCTTTCAACCCAATCTGCATGACTTGGATAAAGGTTGAAATATTCAATTCTCTCATCATTATCCTCCTTCCTATCATGCAGAGAAAAAGAGCGGGAAAACAGCGGCAAAACGGTGGCAAATACTTTTCAGGGCATATTTTCTAAAATGATCATGTGCTTTAAGGGAGCATAACCATCCGAAATACTGCAGATTTCAACAGGTCACTCCCTGAAGGGTATAAAAAGCCTTATATAGTATAGCACAGCATAGCTTAAAAATCTATCTCTTTTCCAATTTTTTTAAGCAAGCGCATAAAGTTTTGAGAAAGACGATACTTTTTTAAGCAATATTTCCGGGGGATCGCCTCCCTTAGCTAAGGAGGACCTCATCGGCTCCGGAAATACAACAAGTAACGGACCAGCCTCATGAGGTAGCTGACCATTCAGACAAACAGGAGGAAACTCTTATGAATGGCCAAATGAGACTACAACTTAACAGATGCCATGCGGATTTCCTCCGCGCCAATCCAAGGAGGAAATCAACATGGCAAGAAAAGCAGATTACAGTAACACACAGAAGTACAGCAATCGTAAATCCTTTGACGGAAATCCCGTCCCGGAAGGCAAAGTCTTAGTCCCCTTCCTCAAAGAAAAGTTCGGATTGCAGAAAGGCGACTACATCCAGGACAACTTCACCACCATGCATCTCGGAGAGTTTTCCTTTGAGATCGGATTTGTGGCCATCAGCGAAGACCATTATGCTTCCTACATGAAGGACTTTTGGGATGAGCTGAACAAAGACATGGAGATGCGTCACGAGGGGCGTTGCATAATCGGAAAGAAGCCTGATGGTTCAGATAAACTTTGCCCTTACACCAGACGCTGTAAGGGTTGCCCGAACAAGGGACTTCTGGAACGCTACAATCCGAAGCGCGTGGAGATTCTTTCTCTCGATTACGAATATGACGGTGAAACCTTTGACATCGAAGATACCACGCAGCCGTCCGTTGAGGATCAGGTTCTGGACAAGCTCTGCCCTGAACCTACCGAAGAGGAACTGAAGATCAAGCTTCTGGCTCACTTCGACAAGGAGAATCCCCGCTACGCCAAAATCATCCGTCTGAGCCTGCAGGGAATGTCCATTGATGACATCTGCATCGAGATCAATCTGAAGTCCAGCCGTGGACGCCAGGAAATCAACAATGCCCATGATGCCGTCTGCGAATACCTGAGACTTCGCCACTGTAAGAAAAATCGCAAATAAGAAAAACAGAGAAAGAGCGGTAACATCCATCATCGGGTGCTACCGCTCTGTTTTCAATGCTTATAGACTGGCTTTCTGCCGTTTAATTGAAATTCATCATGGGACTTGATATCCCTGATCGCCTTCCGAAGTGTTCCGCACCGGGAATGGCTGTGATATGGGTGACTGATTTTATGCTTATGATAGACCAGACAAAGACTCCGATCCTTCAGCTCAACATTATGGATGTACCAAACATGCCGGGTGTTGTTGCTGATCAGTGTTACATCAAAAGCGTCCGCCACAATCACCGTAAAATACTTCCTGTCAATTGCCTGAAGTTCTTCTGTGGTAAACATGATTACCACCTCGCTCCCGGCTCGGCTACCATCTGAGCCCTTATTTTGACTTTTTCAGCCTCGTATCGCTTCTGTAAGGCTCTCATCTCCCTCTCCATGAACTCAGCCTCTGCAGCTTTCACAGCAGCTCTCTCGGCGTCCTGGGTGATGATAATCTTGCCATCTTCGCAGGTGACGGAGATATAATCCCCGATATTAAAACCCGCTTCCTTAAGCCACATCCCCTTCAGCATGATCGTCGGCGTTTCCCTGTACTTATAGCCGCTCTGTCCGTAAACCTTTACACTTCTCTTCTTTGCCATTATGATTCCCTCCGTTTCTCAGATTGTCGTTGATTGCCAGTTACCATTCCAAGATCACCGGATCCAGATCATAGGCACCACCTCCCTTCGGCGAAAAAATAAGCTGCCAATGCTTTTACACATCAGCAGCTTTCGCTCTTAGTTCGGTGTTTTATTTTCAGTTCTGATTCTTCTTAGAATCCTTGATACGGTAGTAATCTTCCAGATCAACATCGATCCTGACTTTCGTATCTGGTTTTCGGTTGCTCAAAAGGCACACGGTCTCATCCTGCGTCTCTGTGTACCACCAATCTTTTGAAGTTTCTCCTTCAATGGTGACAGGGAATCTAAAATGTAT
>CANRDG010000013.1 GCA_947629275.1 uncultured Clostridia bacterium
GACCGCCTGCGAGGGAACATATCGCTGATGAGGGGCAAAAAGCCGCTCGATACCTGCGCCAAAGAAATGGGCATGACGTTTTCAACGTTTCGCAACCGCACGGTAGACCCACTTAAAATGAGCCTTGGCGAGGCATACGCATGGTGCAGGCTCAATCATGTAGACATATCGGACTTTGTGGGAAAGGAGCTGAAAATAGGTTGAAAGGGTTTATCAACTTTATTGCCATTATCACGGTGGTGGGCAGTGCGGCGTTTGCGGCGGCTGAGATACACACCGCAGGCACGGTGACGGGGAGAACGATCGGCATGGCTATGGCGGCGCTGCTGCTGTGGCTGATATACGAGCTTATCCCCGAAAGAAAAGAAAAAGCCGCTCCGAAGGCGCAGCAGATCTGCATAGAAATCAAAGGCAAAGGGTGGGAAAAATAACATGACTTTGAGAGAAAGACTTATAATATCAGCATACACGGGCGTGATCATGTGTGATTTCGATATATTCCAAAAATACATCACGGAAGTGCTTGACCGCCCTGTGTGGACACATGAACTTGCTTTCCCTACTACTTGGAACGAACTTAAAGAAAAAGTTAAGCCCGAGTTTTTGAAACTTTGTGGGAATGAAGATAATGAAACCGAAAGCACAAAAAATGAGTGAACAGAATAAGAAAAGAGGTTACACATGACGACAGGTAAGGTAGTTAAAATACTAAGCTCGGGGTGGTCGTTTGCAGGCTCGCAGCTTGACCTTGTAGAGCTTGAAATGACGACCGAGAGCAAGAGCGGCAGAAGAAAAAGAAAACGCACCGAATACGGCGTGTACATAGGCAGGGTGTGCTTTTGCCACTATACCTGCATGGCGCAAGCCGTAAACATATACAGGCTGTTCGGCGGAACATATCCAAAGGAGGTAAAGAAAAATGGACGTAAAAAATAAAGAGCCTGCTGCATTGGCAGCAGACCCCGAGGTATACAAAGATACCTCAATCCAACAACTTAATGATAACACAAACGGCGGCTTTTGTCAAGCTGCACTGAAAAAGCTCGGCGAAAAGCCGAAGAACTTAGACAAATACGGCAATGCTGTAGCATACTGCGTTATAGCCGCTCTGAAAGACTTCTGCCGCCAAAGCGAGGAGTTTGCACAGGCGGTAGCGCAGAGTGACAAGGGGCTTGCAGACTGCATAATGTACACCGTGCAAGGCTGCGGCAGTGCTATATCAGATCTCGAGGTATACCGCAGAGCGGCTGAGTTTTATTTCCCTACAGCCAAGGTTGAAATGCACATGACGATCTCAACAGGCGAAGAGCCTGCACAGGCTAGAAAAGTTGAGATAGACCTTGATAGTCTTATCGACTTTTAAGGGGGCGGACGTATGAAACAGGCAAGGAAAGAAATGTTGCTCGGTGCGTTCCCACCGCTGCCGGGCGAACTATATGACGAAATGAAAAACAAAGATCCCAAAAGTTATGCGAAGAATTTTGTAGTGTTTCTGACCGACGGGAACGAATTATTCGCACGCTGCTACCACAGATACTGCCGCGGCGGACTTGTAGAAAAGCAGAGATATGTTTTTGCAAAAGACGGCTGTGTAAGGTACGCAGCTGACAATACCGGCTGCTGGAAGATAGCGAAAAAATTCAGAGAGCCATCTTTTTACGGCGGCGCAAACCCATTTGGAGCATATGACAACAGCTACGATATACTGAACAAAAAGGCTATAAGGCGCTCCTGCATGAAGTACAGCAAGCTCGAAAAATATCTTAAATTCGGCACTCTGGCTATTGAGTATCTGCATCTGTACTGCCGCCACCCGAATGTTGAGTACATAGTAGAAGCAGGCTTCGGCGAGGCGATACTGAAAGAGAACCCCCATTCGATTTACATTTCTTGTCCACCGCGAAGTATTTTTTTAATGGAAGAAATCAACTGGAAGTCAAACGACCTGCGAAAGATGCTGGGGCTCACGAGCGAGGAAATAAAGCTTTTGAAAGGTCATGAAAAAAACCTGTCGGCTTTTAA
The DNA here is from genome assembly GCA_947629275.1 of uncultured Clostridia bacterium. Taxonomy (GTDB): domain Bacteria; phylum Bacillota; class Clostridia; order Oscillospirales; family Ruminococcaceae; genus UBA7477. The sequence goes on from CANRDG010000013.1 coordinate 2,023, forward strand.
GAAATGGAGAGCGGCTTACCCAAGGCAGCCTGCCGAAGATATATTACAGCTTGCCGAGTATCACAGCAATGTTGTATACGCGCCTTCAGACGTTGAAAAGACGGGAATTTCGCCAATGCGGTGGCTGAAATACATACTCTCACAAGATATATCTTACATAGAATACTCAGACCATCTGCGATTGTGCGAGCAGCTTGATTACGATCTGCACGACACGGCAATCAGTATGCCGAAAGATTTCGGGAAATTTCACGAGAGGTGTTCACAAGCGATAAAATATGCGCACAACAAGCAGGCGCGTGAAGCGTTTGAAAAAAACTATGCGCAGAGGCAGCAGCTGGAATATGAGGGCGAAAAATTCATGGTGCGGCAGCCTGCGAGTATAGATGACATCACCGCGGAGGGCTGTGCGCTGCACCACTGTGTTGCAAGCTACGCAGAGCGGCACGCTAAGGGTGTGCTGCACATACTTTTCATACGCCAAAAAAGCGAGCCTGACAAGCCGTTTTACACCATGGAACTTGGCGTTGACGGAAGTATTCGGCAAGTGCGAGGTTTAAGAAATAAGCCTGCCACGGGTGATATTGAGAAGTTTTTAGACGGATATAAAGAGTACATCAGCGGAATGTTTCACAAACAGAAAGTGAGGATATCGGCATGAGTAATGAATTGACAATGCTGCAAGCAAAGCAGCTTGATATGAAGATTAAGACTGCCGCCCAATTGGCGCAGCAGAGCCTGTATGAGATGTGCATGGCGTTTAAGGAAATGAGAGACAAGAAGCTTTACAAGGAGCTCGGCTACAGCAGCTTTGAAGACTACTGCGAGCAGGAGACGGGCTTTTCGAGGCGGAACGTGTACAACTACATATCTATCTCAGAAAAGCTGCCCGAGGAGTTTGTGAACTCGAGTGCACAAATCGGAGTTAAAAAGCTGACTTTGCTTGCCAAGCTTTCCGATGATGAGCGGCAAGAAGTAGCAGAGAACATTACAGACACCACGGTAAAAGACCTGCAAGAGCAGATAAAACTTCTGCGACAGCGCAACGATGATATGGCGGCAGATCAGGCAGAGGCGCATAAGCTTAAAGAACTTTCTGACAGCAAGGCGGAAGAAGTCAAGGAACTGCAAAGCAGGATAAGAAGTCTTCAAACGCAGATAAAGCAATTGGAGGAAAGGCCCATAGAAGTGGCGGTGCAGGAAGACAGCGAGGAAAAGAAAGCGCTGCAAGAGCGGATAGATGCTTTGGAAGATGAACTGCGCCTCTACTATGATACGATACACAGACTTCAGACGGAATGCGTGCCGATAGAGGAAGATACACGGAAAACAAAGTTCAAGGCATACTTGCTTGCGGCAGGAAATGCGCTGGAAAATCTGATAGCTTATACAGGTGAACTTGACTCTCCGTTATACAGCAGCAAGGTGGTCGCGCTGTTGAAAAACGCACTGAGCCATTACAAGACTTAATGGCAAAGAAAAGGCTTGACTGGTTCAAATTGGACTGTCAGCAGGATACAAAGATAGATCTTATCGAGTCCGAATTTGGGCTTATAGGTTTTGCGGTAGTTATAAAGCTCTGGCAGCTTATATACGGCGGCGAGGGCTACTACTGCACATGGAACGAGGACGTGGCGCTGGTGTTCGCAAAAAAGAACGGTGTGGGTGCCGGCGTTGTGAACGAAATAGTTGCATCGTGTTTAAGACGGGGCATCTTTGACAAGCAGCTGTATGACAGATACGGCATACTTACGTCTCACGGCATACAGGAGCGGTACTACGACTGTACGGACAGGCGCAAGAACGTGATGATCAAAGACGAGTACCGTTTGCTTTGCAATGCGCCCGAAAGTAAAAATGCTGACATTTCAAACGAAAATGTATACATTTTTACGGAAAAAGACCACATTTCCGCCACAGAGGAGAAGAGAGAAGAAAAGAGAAGAAAAGATGAGATGAGAGCAGACGAGAGCGGCGCTCACGCTATCCCGAAAAATTATCAGGAAATGGTGAGCAGATACGGCAAGAGCCTTACAGAGCAGTATCTTGACAAGGTAGATGCTTATGAGATATCTACCGGCAAGCATTACAAAAACAAGTATGCTGCTGCCAGCAAATGGCTTGATGAAGATATGGCTTCTGGAAAAGTTAAAAAGCCGCAGTCGTTTGACATAGATGAGGTAGAAGAGTTTTTCAAGAGCTACAAACCTCATCTTTCAACCGGGAGCGGCGATAAGAGGTGAATATATTGGATAACTTTGAGAGAATTAAAAGCATGGACAGAGAAGAGCTTGCTAAGTTTCTGTATCTGTTTCGGCGCAACAGATATAAAAACTTGTGTGGCTATTGCCATAAATAAGACAGATACTGCGTGCATAGCTGCGTGAAATGCTGGCTCCGGCAAGACAGCAAAATGTACGGCGGAATAGATGATGAGGAGGGAAATAGCTTGAAAAATGGTTAACAACTAATGCTGAAATAGTGGAAAGGGGCGAGCAATAATTGACTAATCTTGAAAAGATAACAGATTATATAAGCAAAGAAAAAGTCATAAATCAAATCATGAGCCTTTTAGCCAATGAAATAGCGAGCTGCGAAGACTGCCCAGCGAAAAAGTTTTGCGAGAAAAACGGCAAGGGCTGTGAAAAAAACATGAGAGAATGGCTAGAAAGCGAGGCTAATAATGACTAACTTTAAAAGCCTGCTGGGCAAAAGGGTGCGCATTGCAGACAGGCGCAAGTACGGCACAAGGCTTATAGTCGGCAAGGAGTACACAGTAAGCGGCGTTATTATAAGAAAGCGCGGCGTAGAGTTTATTTACCAGCTGGAGCTTACCGACAACACAATAAGCGGCACCAGCGTATTGATATGCGATATTGATGATATAGAATAGAGGAGAGTGGATAGAATGACATTAAAGGAGCTGAGAGCCTACGGGCGGTCAAAGCACAGAGCGGACAGGCTGGAACAGGAGATCGCTGCGCATATGTGCACCGACAGCGTACTGGCTTCAGCTCCGCAGCACCCGTATGATCTGCGGCACATGAAGATCAGCGGACTGGACAGTCAGGGTGAGCAGTTGGCGGCGCAGCGTGCACAGCTTATTCGGCGATGTGAGGAGGTAGAGAAATACATAGCCTCTATACCAAACGAGGAAACAAGAGAGATATTCAGTCAGGTATTTATAAAGGGCAGGTCGTACACCAGAGCGGCGCTGGAGTGCGGCATGACACCCGAGGCGGTGCGCAAGAGGATATACAGGTATCTGCGGCGGCATGGCAGATGATTTGTTCACAGTTTATTTACAAATGTGTCCCGTTTGTCCCGGTTTGGGCGTGTTATAATTAAAATGAAGATAATGCCGCAGACCTTTCTGCGGTGTTTTTTTCACCTTATGGGGGGAGGGTACCCCTTGAAGATATACATCTGACATTCAACGCGTCAGTGCTCATATTTCTCGCTGAAAGGAGAAACGGTATGGAAAACGGGGAGCTTGAAATGCTCAGAAAAAAGCTTGCATCTAAGCGCACAAGGGTGCTGCTGAGATACGGCTACTACGAAATGAAAAACCGCATAAAGGAGCTGAAAGGGCTTATACCCGATGACCTTAAATGGCTGTCATATTCGCTGGGGTGGTGCGCCAAGGCTGTAGATACCCTTGCCGACCGCATTGTGTTTGACCGCTTCACAAACGACTCTTTCAGCATAGATCAGATATACCGCCTCAACAATGCCGACATACTGTTTTCAAGTGCGGTGCTTTCGGCTCTGATATCCTCATGCAGTTTTATATACATAGGTGCAGGAGAGGACGGCTACCCGTTCTTGCAGGTGGTAGACGGCTCAAACGCCACGGGCAGGATAGACAGCTCGACTAATATGCTCACCGAGGGCTATGCCGTACTGGAGCGTGACGACTATGGCAGACCTGTTATGGAGGCGCTCTTTCTGCCGAATGTTACGATGTACTATGAAAAAGGCAGGCTGCGTGATGACCTTACGCTGTATCACAAAGCGCCGTATGCGCTGCTTGTGCCTATCATATACCGCCCCGATGCACGCCGACCGTTCGGTCACTCACGCATATCTCGCAGCTGCATGGACATCACCCAAGCGGTGGTGCGCACTATCAAGCGCAGCGAGGTCTCGGCAGAGTTCTATTCTATACCTCAGAAATACATTCTCGGTCTATCAAATAACATAGAGTTCAACGGGCATGAGGCTTCACTGAAAGAGTTTGTATCTTTCGGCAAAGATGAAAACGGCGACAAACCCTCTGTAGGGCAGTTTCAGCAGCAGAGCATGACACCTTTTACCGAGCAGTTCAAGATGTTTGCTTCCATTTTCGCAGGCGAGACCGACCTTACGCTAGATGACCTGGGCGTGCCTACCGCGAATCCGTCAAGCTATGAGGCTATAAAAGCGAGCCACGAGGCTTTGAAGCTTACGGCTCGCAAGGCGCAGCGCACGTTCGGCACGGGCTTTATAAATGCAGGGTGTCTGGCTGCCTGCCTGAGAGACGGCATAGCATATGACAGGCGTGCGTTTGTTGACACTAAGCCGACATGGCTGCCGATCTTCGAGCCTGATGCAAGCACGCTGGGCGCACTTGGCGATGCCATATACAAGATAGATCAGGCGCTGCCGGGGTTTGTTGGCGCTGAAACTCTCAGACAGCTTACCGGACTGGAGGGTGAGAGTTAATGGCAGCCGAGAACGACCGCCGCCAAAGGGCAGATGATAACTATAAACGCCTGAGAAAGCAGCTTGATGAGCGTTTGAAGGCAGACGAAAAACTCAAAAAGATAGCCGAAAAAATAAAGCAAGGGAAAGCGGATTTCAAGGACACTTCCGAGTATTCAAAAATCATATCTGAACATCTGGGAAAGATAATTTCTGAAAACATAGGCGAGATAAACAACCCCATGGGCAAAGAGCTTGTATGCAAGGCGCTGCTTGAAGATAACTACGAGCTTATAAACGGCGTGCTCGGCGAGGTTCAGGCAAGCGTTGATGAGAAAATGGGCGTGCATATCAAGCCGCAGAAAGCGCCGTTCCCTGCCGAGCGTGTAATGAAAGCGGCGCATTCTCTTGAAGATAAGACTGTGCCTGTTGAGACGATAAAGCGGCGTGCTAAAAGCGCCTCGACGAACGTTTCAATGTCGTTTCATGACGACTATATGAAAGCAAATGCCGACTTTCGCTCAAATGCAGGTCTGACCTGCTACATAACGCGTACCGACAGCGGCAAATGCTGTGACTGGTGCTCGAAGATAGCAGGCAGGTATGTATACGGAAAAGAGCCTGCCGACATATTCAGACGGCATGACAACTGCAAATGCAGCGTGATATACGAAAACGGCAGGCAGCGGCAGGACGTATGGAGCAAGCGCACATGGGAGCAGCCGGCAAACCCCGAGCCTTATGAGCCGACGGTGCTTTCACCCGATGAGGCAAAGGAGATACAGCAGCGCAAGCTCGAGGGGTATAAGGGGTTGACAAAACCGCCAAAAGAGAGTAAAATAGAAGAAAGCGAAGACAGCAAGGAAAAGAAGCCTACGGTGCTTTCTCCGGAGCAGGCAAAAGAAATTCAAAGAGAAAAGCTTAATGAATATAAGGGCTTGGCAGAAAAGAATGAAGAAGAAAAAAGTGAAGAAGTTCCGGAATATGCTAAGGGTTCTTCTGATTTTTCTGATGAAGCAAAAGTTAAGCTATATAGAGATGAAAGAATTTTAACAGGCAACAGATATGAAACAGCTATTCTTTATGATGAGACAGGCAATGTTGAAAACCGCAAAAAGGGAAATGCAGATAGTGTGCATTTTACTGAAAAAGAAATTAAGACAATGAAAGGAAAAATATTAACACATAATCACCCGAATGGCTCTACATTTTCCAGTGCGGATATAAATATGCTCAGACGTGCGGATTTGGCTGAGATACGTGCTTGTTCAAGACGAGGTACATATATTATGCGCCGCCCTAAAAATTGGAGCAAAGATATTCCTGATTTTGAAACTATAGATATAGAATATCATAATATCTATGAACGAATAGGAAAGGAATACAGGGATAAAGCTGCCAGAGAGGGCAAAAATATTGTTGAATATCTTGGTGTTGTTGATGATAAAACGATTGAAGAATTTTGCAAAAAGTATGATATAGAATTTCATTGGGAGAGTGCTTTAGATGAAAATTAAAATGTCCGAAATGCCTGAAGATAAAAAATTTGAAGATTATCCCGAAGATACAATATTTATATTAGATGAACAATTTCCACGTTACTTTCTTGATCCGTTCAGGATAGTATTTCCGGGTGACAAGGATTACGACACCGCACTTACAAGAGAAGAAGTAATGGAATTAGCTCAAAAACCGTCTGAATAAGGCGGTTTTCTTATACCCAAAAGGAGGTGCAGTTATGCCGCAGCCAAGAGCAAGACCCAACCTGCGACCCGACCACAACGGCACGCAGCGTTCGCAGTTTGAGACCAACAAACGTAAAATATACGCCACACAGAGCGTTTGCGGCATATGCGGCAAGCCCGTTGACTTCAAACAGAAATTTCCGCACCCTCTCTCGCCCTGTATCGACCACATTATTCCCGTATCAAAGGGCGGTCACCCGTCTGATATCGCCAACTTGCAGCTGGCACACCTGTGCTGCAACAGGCAAAAATCAGACAAACTTGTGGTAAAGCAGGACTTCGGCACGCCCGAGGTAATATCAAACAGGGTGCTGCCGCAGACTTTTGACTGGAAATCGTTATAATGGCTGAAAAAAGGTACGGCAGACAGACACCGACAGCCTCGGTAGTGCTGCCCTACGAAAGCTCTCTGGGCGCACAGGCTATAGAAATATATGACCGCTCGGGGCAAAGCTCGATGCCGTGGCAGCAGCTGATGATTGAGGACATTATGGCGGTGGGTGATGACGAACTGTGGGTGCACATGAAGTTCGGCTGGTCTGTGCCGAGGCGAAACGGCAAGTCTGAAATACCTATAATTCGGGGTATATACGGCTTGACACACGGCGAAAAGGTGCTGTATACCGCACACCGCACGACCACTTCCCACAGCACATGGGAGAAGATAGTGGAGCGGCTTGCAAAGGCAGGCTTTAACGAGGGCAAAGACTACAAGACCACAAAGCAGTATGGGCTTGAACATATAGAGTGGCTCGACGGCAGCGGCGGTCTTATCAACTTCCGCACGCGATCCAGCAAAGGCGCTCTCGGCGAGGGCTATGACCTGCTGATAATTGACGAGGCGCAGGAGTACACCGCAGATCAGGAGTCGGCGCTGAAGTATGTTGTCACGAGCTCTAAAAATCCTCAAACGCTGATGTGCGGCACACCGCCGACGGCTGTATCTTCGGGCACGGTATTTCTGAAATACCGCCGCGAGGTGATGACGGGCAAGTCAGAGGACAGCGGCTGGGCTGAGTGGTCGGTAACGGAGATGTCAGACACCCGAGATGTTGACCTTTGGTATGAGACAAACCCTGCGCTTGGCTACATACTGACCGAGAGGGCTATACGCTCAGAGCTGGGCGATGATCAGGTAGATGACAACATTCAAAGGCTGGGGCTGTGGCTGAGGTACAACCAGAAGTCAGCTATAAGCCGCGAGGAATGGCAGAGCTGTGCTATCAGCGGCAAGCCCGATATACCCAACGGCGCAAAGCTTTATTTTGGTGTAAAGTATGCGCAAAGCACCGGGAATGTATCTCTTGCGGTGGCTGTAAAGACGGCAGACAGCAAGATATTTGTAGAGGCTGTAGACTGCCGCTCTGCCCGTGACGGCAATGCGTGGATAATAGCTTATCTGCGTGCTAAACGTGCGGCAAAAGCGGTCATAGACGGCGCAGGCAATCAGGGCATACTTGCAGAAGATATGGCAAATGCCTCGGTAAGCTGCAAGGCTGTGCTGCCAAAGGTATCTGAGGTAATAGAAGCTAACACGCTGTTTGAGCAGCGGCTTTTTGAGGGCAAGATAGTGCATACCGAGCAGCCGTCTCTCACGCAGGTTATTTCTAACTGTGACCACAGGGCTATAGGCAGCGGCGGCGGCTTCGGTTACAGCTGCATAGTTGACGGCGCGGATGTATCGCTTATTGAGGCGGTTTCGCTTGCACACTGGGCTTGCGCAAATGAAAAAGAGGTACAGAAACAGCTTATAAGATATTAAGGAGGAAAACATGGACAGCAAAGAACTTGAAAAAATAAACAGGTTTACGCGCAGGGAGATCACCGAGGACGAGCTTTACACGTTCTCGGTAATTTTATGCGACAACGAGGTAGACAGGGACATGGAGCGTTTCTCAGATGCCGCTCTGGAGGTTATGAAAGAAACGTTCCTCGGCAAGACGGGCATATTTGACCACGATACCAAGGGCAGAAATCAAAGCGCGAGGATATATGACACGCAGGTGGTGAGCGTTCCTGAGCGTGTGACAAGCTATGGTGCGCCTTTTAAGCAGCTTAAAGCCTCAGCGTATATGATACGCACCGAGGGCAACCGAGATCTGATAGCCGAGATCGACGGCGGTATAAAGAAAGAAGTGAGCGTAAGCTGCGCGGTTGAGAGAATAGTATGCTCTATATGCGGTGCAGCCGAGGGAAAATGCGGACACCAAAAGGGCGAAACATATGACGGCGTGATGTGCCATATGATACTTGACGGCATCACAGATGCTTATGAATGGAGCTTTGTAGCTGTGCCTGCTCAGCGAGGGGCAGGCGTGACTAAAAGATACAAAGGCAATAAAAAAGGAGGAAAAACTATGGAACAGGAATTTGTGCCTATTCAAACGCAGGAGGCATTTGAAACGGCGGTAAGTGAGCGTGTGGCAGCGGCTGTGCAGCAGACCGAGAAGCGCTTTGAAGGCTGGGTATCGCCCGAGGCGGCAGCAGCCCTTACAAAAGAGCGCGACGACAGCAGAAATGTGTGTCTGAAGATGAAGATCGCGGCAGAGAAAGGCATACCGCTGGAGCTGGCAGAGAAGCTTTCGGGCGACACGGAAGAAAGCATACGCGCTGATGCAGACAGCCTGGCAAAGTATGTGGTGCACGAGAAAGGCTACGCGCCGTCACCGATATTTACGGGTGAACAAACGTCGTCAGACCCGATGACACAGGCATATCAGGAACTGATCACGGTGCTTAACAACAACTAAACGGAGGTAATGAAAATGGGAAACACAGTAACTACGGGAAAAGCACTTATGAAGCCCGAGCTGGCTTCGGAGATATTCAGCAAGGTGAAAGGTCATTCGGCGCTTGCAAAACTCAGCGGCGGTGAGCCTATACCCTTTGCAGGCAAGGAAATATTTACTTTTTCTCTTGACGGCGAAGCTGCTATAGTTGGCGAGGGCGCTGACAAGCCTGCCGGTACTGCTGACAGCGGCAGTGTGACTATCGTGCCGATCAAGTTTGTGTATCAGCACAGGGTGACAGATGAATTTATGAACCTTGCAGCAGAAAAGCAGCTGCCTATTTTGCAGCAGTACACCGAGGGCTTTGCAAAGAAAATAGCAAGGGGTATGGATATAGCCTCTATGCATGGCGTGAACCCCTTTGACGGGCGGGTGTCGTCTATAGTGGGCAACAACTGCTTTGAAAAGGCTGTCACATCGCAGACAGACTATGACGAGGCTGCCCCTGATGACTGCATTGACAAGGCTGTGCAGCCTATTACAGATGCCGACGGCACTATCTCGGGCATAGTAATGTCGCCTAAGTTCGGTGCGGCTCTCGGCGCTATGAAGACTGCCGATGCTCACACGCCTATGTACCCCGACTATCGCTTTGGCGGCAACCCCGGCAGCTTCGGCGGCATGGCGGCTGACGTAAACAGCACGCTTTCGTTCGGCACAAGCAAGATAATGGCTATCGTGGGTGACTTTGCAAACTGCTTCCGCTGGGGATATGCGGAAGACATTACGTTTGAGGTCATTCAGTTTGGTGACCCCGACGGTCTGGGCGATCTGAAGCAGAAAAATCAGGTATGCCTGAGAAGTGAAGCATACATAGGCTGGGGCATACTTGTGCCTGATAACTTTGCTAAGATAGTTCAGGGTGATGAGTAAGCCATGAGCAGCAGAGTATATGCACAGGTGAGCGATATAACACGGCTCGGCGTTACTCTTACTGCGGCACAGAGCGAGGCGGCGCAGGTTATGCTTGAAAGCGCGAGCGCCAAACTGCGGCTTACTGCATCGCAGTACGGAGCGGACATAGACAGCCTTATTGACGACCACGTGTGCGGTGCAGACTATGCCGAAGTGGTGAAGAGCGTGGTGGTGCAGTCTGTTATACGTGGCATAAGCAGTATAGGTGACACGGCTTTTTCACCGGCTGTAACACAGGCTTCGCAGTCGGGGCTTGGCTACAGCGCATCTATGACCTACCTCAACGCAGGGCAGTCGCTGTACTTTCTGCGAAGCGAGCTGAAAGAGCTGGGGCTTCTCAGGCAGAAATACGGTGGACTGGCGGTGTATCATAATGCAGATGATCAAGGGAACTGACATTGAGATAATGACCGAGAGCGGCTTTGAAAATGTGCGCAATGTGCTGGTCGGTGAGCCGGGCAGAAAGGAAATGCTCGGGCATATCATACAGACATATGTGCTGGGGCTGCCAAAGGGCGACACACACGACTGGGCGGACAAAAAGCTGCGTATCTTCGGCAGGGCATTTCGCACGGTAGGGCTTCCGCTGGAGGGCATTGAAGAAAACATACCCACACCGTGGCACAAGCAGGTGAGCGCCGAAATGCTTCTGCCCTGTGCAGCTCTCACGCTGTATGAAAAAGACACGTTTGCAAGGCACGTTTTTGCGGACGTGTTTTTTGCCGATATGAGAGGTACAAAAACGCAAAAGAGCGGCGAGCATACCGCGCAGAACGTTACGGCATACATATACGGCTGCTGTCATGACGGCAGCTATATGCCCAAAGCAGGTGACATAATAGTCAGCGGTGAATGCGGCATAGTGTTTGATATGTCGTCGCAGGAAAGCACATCACGCAGCATGGCGGCTCTGCGAGAGAAGCACCCGAAGTATGCTGTAGTTAAGAGCATATCGGAAAAGAGCGGTGTGTATGTGCCCGACATTGAGATAACAGCCGTGTAAGGAGGCGTTTTAATGAGCATAAAAGTTGGGCTGGTGCTGAATAAAGGCGCTATGAACAGGCACAAAAAGCAGCTTGATAAGGCGCAGGACTATATAGACAGCGAGTGCATAAGGCTGATGACACCGTATGTGCCGGTGGCGAGAGACGAATTTAAGGGGCGCGGACGGCTGAGAAACTCGGCTAAGGTGCTCTCGCCCGGAAAGATAGTATACACCGCGCCGTTCGCACGCAGCGACTACTATGCAGTCAAAGACCACAAGCCACCGCACGGCGGCAACCCCGAAGGCAGACGGCTGTGGTTTGAATACATGAAGCTCAGGCACGCCGCTCAGATCCTGCGCAAAGCCGCCGCAATTGCAGGAGGTAAGGCAGAGTGAACGTTATAGAGGCTATGAGAGCGCTGCTGACGGGCTTTCCGAAGATAACGAGTATCGTACACATGGATATTGCAGACGATCAGCCCGAAAGCTATGGGCTTGCATCAGTCGGTGATAAGCTGGTGAGCGAGGACGTTATAGGCAGAGAGAAAAGGCAGCACAGCTTTCTTTTGTATGCCACATACTCTGGCATCAATGACTTTGAGCGCATAAGCAACAGCGGCGTGCTGCTGGAGCTTGCACACTGGCTGGACAGGCAGCAGGATATAAGAATCGACAACGGATATATAACAAAAATAAGCACAGGAAACGGTATGCTGTACGCCATTGACGAAGAAAACGTCATGCAGGGCGTGCAGTATCAGATGCAGATCACCGTAGAATATACGGTAGAATAGGAGGAATATATATGGCAGAACAGTTTTCACTTAAAGAGGGAGTCAGCAAGCTGGAGCGCAGCCACTACAAGACGTTCATAGATGCTTCGTTTGATGTCACCAAGAAAACATACAACTGGTTCAAGATAGGCAGGGACAATGATGAACTGAGCATGGAACTCAGCCCGTCTACAGAGACTACCAAGAATGTATGGGACGAGAGCGATGTGCAGGACAACGGCTATGAGCCGAGTATGTCGGTAGATCCGTTCTATGCACGCAAAGACGACAGCATTTATCCGAAGATAAAGGAAATAGCTATGGAGCGGCTGACATCAGATGCCTGCAAGACTACCATGCTTGAGGTGCTGATAGACAAGACAGAAGGTCCTTTCGATGCGTGGACAGAGGAATGTATCGTTAAGCCTCAGTCATACGGCGGCGGCCAGGGCGGCTTTACTATACCGTTCACCATTACACCCTGCGGCAACCGTAAAAAGGGTACTGTCACCATAGAGGAAGGCAAGCCTGTTTTTGCGGAAGCGGAAGCTGAATAATAAGCTTTTAACAAAAAAGGCTGCTGCTTTTGTGTGGCAGCCTTTAATATTAAGAAAGTGAGAAAAACTATGAAGTCTATAAATTTCAATTCGGGTATCAAAGAATATATCATCAACGGCGATGAAAGAAAGGTCATAAGTATAAATGTTGCAGATATAGGTCTGTCACAGCGCTTTAATGAAACGCAGAAACAGGTCGATGATATCATAAACTCTTTAGGTAATGCGCCCACGCCTGACGAGCTGAAACAGGCAGACAAACAGCTGCGCGAAAAGCTGGACTATGCGCTTGGCAGCAATGTTGCAGATACGGCATTCGGCAGCACAAACTGTTTGTCTGTAGTCGGCGGTGATTTTATGATTACTAATTTTTTGCGAGCTTTAATACCGATCGTGACACAGGATATCGAAGGAACTATTACAGCAAGCCGCATACGTCTTAAAGAAGTTGAGAATAAGTATGTCAAACCCGTGCTGTCAGCTCCCGTTCCCGTACAGACAAAGCCTCAGCCTAATATATCAGCTGATACGGGCAGTCTGACATCAGAGCAGAAAGATGCTGTTATAGCAGAGCTCTTGAAGCAGCTGGGCGGCGCTAAAAACGTATGATAGGCAGTTTACCAACGGCTTTGGAGGTCGGCGGCAGGCTGTGGGATATACGCACGGACATACGCGTAGTGCTGGGCATATTTCAGGCGTTCAACGACCCTGAGCTTACCGACCGTGAAAAAGCGTTTGTGTGCGTAAAGTGCCTGTATGTAGATTTTGACAATATCCCGGCAGAGGATATGCAAGAGGCTGTGGAAAAGGCGTTCTGGTTCTGTAACGGCGGCGATACCCCAAAAGAAGAACAAGATGTCAAGGTCATAGACTGGGAGCATGACGAGCATATAATCTTCCCGGCAATAAGCAGGGCGCTTGGCGTGACCGATATACGATCGCTGCCTTATATGCACTGGTGGACGTTCTGCGGCGCATTTGGCGAGCTGCCGGAAAGCAGCGTTCTGAGCACGGTAATATCTCTGCGCCGAAAAATGAGAAGGCATGAGAAACTTGAAAAATACGAGCAGGATATCATACGCAAAAATCGCGCCCTGATAGATATGCCAAAGAGGCTTACTGCCGAAGAACAGGCAGAAGATGACTTTGTTGACAGTCTTTTTTATTGAGGTCATGAATATGAAAAAATACTGTTGTAACAAATGCGGCAGAAGCCTGTTTGAGGGCTTTTTTACAGGAGTAATAATTATTATCTGCCGCAGATGCAAGGCTAAAAACACGTTTATAAATAAATAAAGTATAACTGCACAGCGTACCCGGCGTACCCGCAGCGGAAAGGGTGGGTACAATGGCAGACGGTTATCTGAATTTCGATACTACAATAAACACAAAGGGCTTTTCACAAGGTGTAAACGGTCTTGAAAAGCAGATAGACGGACTGAAAAGCACTGTGCGCAGCCTTGGCGCTGCTGTGGCGGCGGCGTTTTCTGCAAGAATGCTCGTAAACTTCGGCAAACAGGCTATAGAGATAGCTTCGGATATGCAGGAAGTTCAGAACGTTGTAGACAAGGCGTTTGGCAGTATGTCATACAAAATGGAAGAGTTCGCAGACAACGCGATCGAGATGTACGGCATATCAAAGCTGACTGCAAAACAGACGGGCTCTACCTTTGCCGCGATGGCTTCGGGCATGGGTATAACGCTTGACCGTGCCTCTGATATGGCTGTAGCGCTTACAGGTCTGTCGGCGGATATGGCTTCATTCTATAACGTTGAGCAGGAGACCGCTGCAACAGCTCTGAAATCGGTATTTACGGGCGAAACTGAAACGCTGAAACAGTTCGGCATCGTCATGTCTCAGGCAAACCTTGAAGCATATGCTCTTTCACAGGGCATTACAAGTTCGTATCAAGCAATGACAGAAGCCGAAAAAGTGCAGTTAAGATACGGCTTTGTAATGCAGGCGACCGCTCTTGCACAGGGTGACTTTGCGAAAACATCGGGCGGCTGGGCAAATCAGGTGCGTATTCTTTCAGAACAATGGAAAGAATTTTCATCTGTCATAGGCAATGTGGCGATGAACGTTCTGCTGCCTGTAGTGCGGTCACTCAACAGCGCTATGTCATCACTTATTGACGGCGCACGTTCTGTTGCAGAGTCTCTTGCAGACCTGTTCGGTATAGAGATAGAAACGGGCAGTTCGGCAGCACAGATAAGCAGCAGCGCGGCGCAGGCGGCAAACAGCTATGACGACATGGCAGGCTCTGCGCAGGCGGCTGCTAAAGCGAACGAGAAAAGTCTTGCGAGCTTTGATAAGATAACTAAGCTGTCATCTTTGGATAGCACCGCTGCTCCCTCTGCTTCTGCCACATCAGGGGCAGCACTAGGCAGCATACCGAAAGTAAAGATAGATGCCGACACTGCCCCTGCCTCAAAAAAGATCGGAAAACTCAAAGAACAGATAGGCGCTCTTGCTGATCCGTTCGTTTCGGCATTGGAAACGAACGGCAACGGCGTTATCAAGGGTATTCAAAATGCTTTCGGCGGTCTGAAAACGCTGTTCAAAGAGGTCGGAAAGAGCTTTGCTGACGTATGGACGGGCGGAGCGGCTGAAGAAGCGGCAGGTCATGTTCTTGGCATAATGTCGGGCAGGCTGAATACTGTCGGCAACCTTGCAGGTGGTCTTGCACAGGCTTGGAGCAGCGGCTCTCTTGGTACTGATATACTGCAAAATGCCGCAGATGCACTGAATACATATCTGGGACACCTTGAAAACATCTCCGAAAAGACTGCTGACTGGGCAGAAACGGTAGACTTCAAACCGCTGCTGTCATCACTTGAAGAGCTTACCGAGGCGTTTGAACCGCTGGCAGATGCGGTAGGACAAGGCTTGGAAGATTTCTACACCGAAGTTCTGCTGCCGCTTGCAGGCTGGACTATTGAAGATGCCATACCGCAGTTTTTAACATCACTGAAAGACATCATCGAGGGTCTGACATCTGTATGGAACGCGGCTTATCCTGTTATCAAAGAAAAGCTGTGGGACGGCTTTCTTAAACCCATAGCCTCATGGACGGCAGGGATAGCACTTACAGCTCTTGACGGTCTGAGCAGCGCTTTCAAAGCTATATGCGGCAGCATTTCTTCAAAAGATGTAGAAGTCATGCTCGACCTTGCAGGCGCAGTTACAGCTATATACGCCGCCGCAAAGGGCAAGAAGGCGCTTGACGGGCTGGGAGAAACTCTTTCGCAGCTGGGGCAGTCGCTTTCACAGCAGGCAGGCTCGGCAAAATCTGCGCTGTCGGGCGTATGGAGCACGCTCAACACCGACATTACCAAAAGCGCGGCTGAGGGCGGAGCATCATTCTCAACAAAGTTCACCTCCGTTGCCGGAGCGGCTATAGGCGGCTGGCAGATAGGTTCTGCCATAGCTGATGCCATAGGCAGAGATAACATAAATGCTGTACTCTACCCGATATTTGATGCGTTTGTAGCAGCGTGGAACGGCATTACAACGTTTTTTACAGAGACAGTACCCGAGTTCTTTTCAAACCTCGGCGAGAATATAAAGGGCGTATTTGCCTCGATAGGTGAATGGTTCAGTGAGAAGTTCACCGAGGCAAAGAACGGCGTTGTAAATGCGTTTTCATCTATAGGTGAGTGGTTCGGCAATATCAAGAACAGCATAGTCGGCGCATTTGCATCTATCGGCACATGGTTCAGCAATAAGTTTACCGAGGCGAAAAACGGAGTTATAAATGCGTTTGCTGCTATAGGCACATGGGCTTCTTCGCTTGTTGAGAAGATAAAAGCGCCTTTCCTCACCATAGCAGACTGGTTCAGAGAGAAGTTCTCGGCGGCATGGACGGCGGTCAAGAATGTATTCTCAAAGGGCGGAGAGATCTTTAACGGCATAAAGGAAGGTATCTTGTCAGGTTTGAAAACAGTCATAAACTCTTTGATAGACGGCATCAACTCTGTTGTAGCTGTTCCGTTCAACGGCATAAATACCGCTCTGAAAAAGATAAAGAAGATAAGTATAGCAGGCTTCGAGCCGTTTGACTGGATAAAGACAATCGACGTGCCGCAGATACCCAAGCTTGCGACAGGTACTGTTATTCCTGCCAATTATGGCGAATTTCTTGCGGTTCTCGGCGATAACAAGCGCGAGGCAGAAGTGATCGCGCCCGAGTCTGCCATAGTATCTGCTGTCAAGAAGGCGCTGCTTGATATAGGCTTCGGCGGTGATAATGTGATATATCTCACTGTGACACTTGACGGTGATGTGGTATACAAGACTGTTGTTCGTAAGAACCGAGAAAATTCTATTCGCACGGGCAGTAATGCTCTTGCAACATGATGAGAGGAGCAAGTCATGAAAAGAATATCAGATGCTTTTACTCTTAACGGTCATAATATGCCTACACCTGACAGGGACGGCATATCCATCTCATTAAATCCGCTGTGGAGCAAGAATGCGGGCAGGACGGGAAGCGGTCGATATGTAGGTGACATCATTGATGAAAAGTACACTATAGATATAACGCTTACATACCTTTCTGACAGCGACGTCGCGATGATAGAAGAGCAGATGAAAAATGCGTTTTTTGAAGTTAGTGTAATTGATCCCAAAGCACCTTCTAGGCGGATAACCATCGAAAGCTATAAAACACCGAGAACATATCAGCTAAGTTGTGTGAAGAAGGGTAAGGCAACGCTGAATACTGTCACATTGAACTTTGTGCAGAGGTGATGATATATGTATACCGATGTTTCAGAGGCTTTTGCAGAAAAAATAACATCACACAGCCGTACCTTTCGCGCCAAACTCGTGTTCAGCGATATAACTATCACCGACGGCATATACAGCATTAAGACCAAAGGCGGCAGCTGCACGGAAACACAGCTGCAAATAGGCTGCGCGGTGGCGACTACGGCAGAGATAGTTATCGAAGAAACAAAATACTCTTTTAAAAACAAAGAATTTACACTGTATATAGGGCTGCTGCTCGATGATGACAGCATAGAATATGTTCCCTGCGGCGTGTATACAGTGCGCACGGTGAGCACAAAAGACAGGCTGACAACGCTGAATGTGGCAGACCGAATGTACCGTGCCGATAAGGTGTACAAAACACAGTTGCGCTTTCCTGCGGCGGCGGATAAGGTCATGAACGAGATATGCCGTGCCTTGAATGCGCCATATGATATAGACGGTCTTGAAAACATAAGTTTGCCGTTTGCACCGTCTGCTAAAGCTACCATGCGTGAGGTCATCGGAAAGATAGCTATGCTTGCAGGTTGCAACGCTGTGTTTGACAGGCTCGGCTCGCTGAAATTCAAGTGGTACGAGGACAGCGGCTATGTTACAGACCTTGACTTTATAGACGATCCGGAGATAGACGAAGATGACTATACGATAAGTTATCTTATGTGCAATATTACCGATACTATTTTCGAAACTTACGGCGATGAAAAAGCCCTACAAGGAATGACGGTAACTAATGAATTTGCCACAAAAACGGCTCTTGAACCTGTCTGGGAAAAGATCGGCGGTACATCATACCGACCTTGTCTTGTCAAGATGATACTCGGCGACATAAGAATAGACCCTTGGGACAGGTTTGATATAGATATGGGCAAGGTCTGCGTATCTACAATAGCCATGAATATAGACTTTGAATTTGACGGAGGTTTGCTGTGCACCGTTTCTGCTACTGCGCCGGACACTGACAGCGGCTATATTTCTCCAGCGCAGGTCAAAGAGCAGAAGCAGGCAGAGAGGCTGCGCAACAATACCATTGTCATGACCGCTGAAAACGATCAGGCGTGCAGCGTTAATAACACAGAGACAAAGCTTTTGTCGCTGCCGTTTACAACACAGCAGGAGTCTTTGCCGTTTATAAACGTTACTATACAGTTGGAGATAGCAAAGAGCGGCGTTGTAACTGCGCTTGTGAAGATAAATCATTCAGTCCACTCGTCATACAGTATAACTGTCACAGAGGGGTATGATATAATCTCTTTCTCAACGCCGTTTACAGACCTTGCCGACGGAACTAATCAACTGGACATTTATATTGTCGGTACTGATGACGGCATTGCCGATATACAAGCTAAGAAAGCATCTGTTATCCTTATGGGCAATGGTCTTGTAGCGCGGACACAAGCACAATGGAACGGCCGCATTGATATTGAAGAGTACATCGGCGATATACCTATAGGCGAGAGCGGCTACAGCATTGATAAATTCAAAGACACTGTCACAGCCGCATTTCCGCCGCTTGAAAAGCCCGGCTTGGTGCAGGGTATCGGCAATATAGCTATAGGCAGCCACAGCATAAGCATTGACGGCTTCGGCGAGCGGCTGTGGATAGCTGAGATCGTCCGCACATATACTCTTGACTCAACGCGCGGCAGACCTGTATACAGCGAGTATGTCACGATCGACGGCGACGGCGCATTTATACTCAGAAAAATATACACGCTCAGATCAGAGCCGATAGATATAGACACGGGGTACGCGGAAAGACTTGTGCTGGAGATGCCTGTTCTGGAGGCAACAGAAAGCGTGGAGATAAGCGGCGGTGAACTGTCGGCAACATATAAGCTGCTGGTGCAGGATATTGACGGAACAGTGTATACAATGGCAGAACAAATGCTTGTGCCGCTTGAAGAACGCGAGTTGACCGCATCTTTGTTTGAGAGCAGCGGCTTTGAAACTATGCCCGACTGGCAGCTGCTCAAAGACCTTGATACGCCGTCGGTGCTTAGTTGGTGCGAAGATACAGCATACCCTGTCACGGCAACTGTAAAGGGCACACCACCGCCGCAGTATATAGAGAGCACGGCAGACCTGTCAAGCGAGACGGTGCTTGGCATAGCGGCTGTGAACGCCGACTACAGCGGCGATGTAAAGGTGCAGTACAGCTATGACGGTGAGCAGTACAGCGAGCAAGAACCTCTGGCAGACTTTTTGGCGACAGACCTTGACACGCTGTATGCAGGACTTGCGGAGAGCAGGACGATAACCTTCCGCTTCTGGTTGACAGGCGATGCGGCTTTAACGAGCTTTACAATGACTTACAGAAATGGAGATGAAGAAATTGAGTAAACTTAAAGGAACTACGAGGATAGAGCTTACAAACGTGCACACCGGCGAAAAAGAGGTGCACGAAAAACATAACATGGTGACTAATGCACTGAAAGACATTTTCAAACCTCTGGGCTATTGCAACTATGAAGACGCATTATATCATACTCTTTCGCCGTACTATGCCACGCTGCTTGGTGGACTGCTATGCTTTGATACCGAACTCGGCGATAATCCCGACAAGTATTTTCCGCCGACATCTGCCAGTCTTATCGGCTGTGGTGTATATAACGTGCAAAGTGCGGCGGAAAATCCGCTGCGTGGCAGCTACAACAGTGTAGAATCAGAGGTCAATATAGCCGAACGCTATGTCAAGTATGTATATGACTTCGGCACTACACAAGCTAATGGTACTATTGCCAGTATATGTCTTACTCATGTGAATGGAGGGTATACATCTTACGGTGGAAAAAATGTAAGCTCAACGCAGACTAACTTTCCTCTGATGAATACAGAGTTATTTAAAAATAATCTGTTGAATTATGTCGTACACAGCAAAACCGGCTCAACGACTTCCGGAAGAACTGACGGTGTATTCAAAGGGGAAAATAATGAAATGATATTTCTTATTGATCTTGAAAATGACTGTGCATTATATTTTAAAAATAAAGACGGAAAGCACCTTGCTGTCACCAAGCGACGGCTTTTTTTGAAATCATTAACTATTTTTGATAACGTGTATACTACCAAGCCGCTGCTAGAAGAAAAAGAACTTCCGGAGCTTTCGGGAGAAATAAAAAATAGTTGCGGCTATAACTATGATCCTGAAAAAAATAAGCTTTATATATGTTCGTCGCAAAACAATACGATAAATTCCAATGAAATGGTCTACATCGTGGAAATTGACGTTGAAACTTCGGAAGTAAAGGAGTACGCCGTAACTAATACTTCCGGCATAAGTCTGTCGGCATCATCTAAGTTAAGCTTTTTTGTGACAAACGGCTATTTGTATTTGATTGCCAATAATAACACACACGACGTTTATAAGTTCAATATTTCAAATTCGGCGGACGTCACAAAAATGCAAAAAAAAACATCGTGGGATACCGGAGAACCGTCATTTGTCGTGAACGGGAGGATCTATTATGACAACTCAAGTTCTGAATATGGCTTTATTCTTAACACAGCGAAAAATGAATTTTTGAGATGCGAACAAAAGAAATTTTTTTCAAATGAGACTTATGGTACAGGTGTTACGCCTGTAAAAAATACATCTTTAATATATTTTGGAGACAAAAATAACATATCAGAAGTAGGCTGGCTCGTGCTCTGTAATTACCTCGCAACTATAAACAACCTCGATACACCTGTTACAAAAACAGCCGAAAAGACAATGAAGATAACATATATTTTGCAAGAGGAATAAGGGGGGCGAAACGTATGAAAGAAATATGGAACACTATACAGCTGATTTTTTCGGCAATAGGCGGCTGGCTGGGGTGGTTTCTCGGCGGCTGCGACGGGCTGCTGTACGCGCTGATAGCTTTTGTGGTGATAGACTACATAACGGGCGT
>CANRDG010000014.1 GCA_947629275.1 uncultured Clostridia bacterium
TCGTCCCAGTACATATAGCCGAAATAGCCTGCAATACCCAGCACGAACAGTATTATGATTATTATGAAAAGTATCTTGCCGTTGCGCTGTGCGGTCTTGTTTTCTTCAAATTCGTTGGTCTCGCCGCCCGAGAAAACATCTCTCATATTTGAATACGGCAGCGTGGGGTTGAGCATATCGTTTATGTTTACGTCGGAATACTTTTCTTCCAGCGTCATCTTCTCACCGTCAAGGCTGTAGGGAGATTTCAGCCGCTTGTCGTCCTTTGCGGTGGTGTTTACCGACTGCATCGTAAGCTTTGTGTCGTCTTCTTTGCCAAGGTTGCCCGAGCCGAACACAACGTCGGTCTTAAGGTCTTTTATTACCTGATTTCTCGCTTTATTGGCTCTCAACATCTGCCGCAGGGTTTCGTTATAGATATTATCTTCGTCAAGACCCTCTACAAGGCTTATGGTCTGTGTAACGCCTTCTTCGTCTTTAAGACCCTCCTGCTCCTCAAGGTATGCCTCGGTAAGCGATATGCCTTTCATCGACGGGTTTCTGCCGACAGATTTTTTAGACTGCTTTGAAGCTTCTTCAGCCTTTTCGGTAAGCGTTTGCAGGTCGTCGTCCTCGTTGCCGAAGTTCTCAAACACTTTTACAGAAAGCACCTCAACAGCAGACTGACAGTCCATAGAACCTTTTACAAGCTCTTTCAGCGGAAGGAGTATTATTTCACAAAATGTAGAGTGAAAAGCATATATGGTATCAAAATCGCTCTCGTATATATCCTGCGGATAGCGGTGGTCAAACAGCCTGTACCAGTCTGTAGGGTCAGAGCATATAAGATCGTCTATATACTTTGCCAGCTTGAACCACATAGATTTGTACATTATGTTGCGGTCGTGCAGCACGAGCCATATGTAGCAGCTGAGGAAACAGTCGTAGCAGTCAATGTTGTCGATAAGTATGCTTATGTCTGTCTGTGACGGGTCGTAGGCATACATACTGTCGGAATACGCGAAAGCACGGTAGCCGTTGCTGAGTACCTTATCGTGCGAGGCGGTGATGTTGTCAATGTCTCTTATGACCGGCGGAAGATAGTTTGCATCAAAGTCAGATTCAAAATCGCCTATAGTACCGTCCTCACACATATCCAGAAGTCGGTCGTACCGCTCGTCTATCTCTTCTGCCGAAGCGTTTACAGGAATACCAAGAACTCTGTAGGGGTTGTTTGAAAACAGCTCTGTTGCTGTTACACCAAGTTTGTCCATAGTAATTCTCCAATCAGCCGAAAAAGTCGGCGAAAGTATATTATATATACTTCTATTATAACAAAGCGGAGAGGCGTTTTTATTACTATTTTGTTTTTTATTTATTAACTAACCGTAAACAAAAAGTTGCTGCCTATTGTGTGTTATTATTTTACCAAAAAAGTGATTGATTTTTTGTAAGTTATGTTGTATAATATTATATAGGTGTGAACTTATTTTGTTTTTGGTATGAGAGGAGCGTTGATCGTGGGGCTGTTCGGAAAGAAAAATTCAAAGAAAAATGCAGTGGCGCCTGCCGCGGTCACGATAAAGGCTGCGCCGACGGACGAAAAGACTGCGCCGGCTGTGGCTATGGGATCTGATGATTTTTTCAAGAGCGAGGAGAGCAAGAACGTAAAAGGTCTTAAAAGCATAAAGCAAAGCACCGTTGACGAGAAAATTGCGATAATGGAACGCGAACTTGCCGACCGTCCCGAGCCTCTCGATTACAAAAGCTATGACAAAAACCCTGTAAGGGAAAAGGAACTTGACAAGGCGAATGAAGATTTTGCCGAGATCTGCGCGCAGGTAAGTGAAAAAGAGAGCATGACAAGATACAACATAATAAGAAGCGCGCTTCAGGACGATATGGATAAAAAGGTCGAGGAGCTTGCGAATATTTACGACTATCTGAGCGATGAAAATTATGACCGCAATACTGCCGAGTTTAACGAAGTATACGACGATGAAAAATTTCGCCGCACTATGGAGATAGATATGCAGTTTGCGGAGAAGAGGGAAAAAGCCAAGAGCAATATGCCGTCGCTGACGGACGAGCAGCTGGAGGCAATACGCAAGTTTGAAGAGAGCGACATAAAGGCAAAGCCCATCGAAAAGCAGGGCGAGATACCTGCCCTTTCGGCGAAAGTGGTAGACGAACTGACTGCAAAATTTGAAGAAAAATACAACAGGATAGCCAAAGAAAAGGTCGAGCAGGACAAAAATGCTTCCGATACGGCAAAGTCGGAGGAAGATGCTGAACTTGCGCGGCTGAGGGCAATGTTTGGATAATATTTATTATTATATATAAATGAAAAGGAGAATGTTTTGAATGAACATTGACAAGAACGAACCGATAATCAAGTATGCTGAGAAAGGCAAGCCGTTCAATTATGAGAAGCTTTTCTTAAATACCGTGGCTGATTACATTTTTGAGTATAAGGGCACTATTTACGAAAAGCTTACCGATAAGGACAAATCAATATCGCTGGCAAGAATAATCAAGAAAATGGAAGTAAACGGCGTGCCGGTGCAGGACTTTTTCAGAGCGGACATAGACGCCTGGAACGAAAAAGGCGACAGCTTCCAGACAGTATTGAACCTTGTGAATGTTATGGCGCAGGATATATTCTGCTGCTTTGACAAAAACGTAAGAACAGCGCAGGGCTTCAAAAAGGTAAACAGGCTGTATGCCATAAACAACGAGGGTACGCTGGATTACTTTATTTATGTAGATTCCGACAAAAAGGGACTTTTCTCAAAGAAGAAAGACCCCTCGCCGATAGCGCTGTATTTTGCAGATCTTAAAGACCGCTGCGAAAAGGGTCTGCTGCCCCGCACCAAGAACTAAGTACAAAGGAGCAAAAGCTATGGTGACTATTGAAATGGAAAACGGCAAGAAGATAAAAATAGAACTTTATCCCGATGCCGCGCCGATAACCGTTGCAAATTTTGAAAAGCTGATATCGCAGGGATTTTATGACGGACTGCGTTTTCACAGAGTTATAAAAGGCTTTATGATACAGGGCGGCGACCCTATGGGCAACGGAATGGGCGGCGCTAAAGAGAAAATAAAGGGCGAATTTGCTGCAAACGGCGTGAACAACCCTATAAAGCACACAAGGGGCGTTGTTTCTATGGCGCGCGCTATGATGCCAAACTCGGCGAGCTCGCAGTTTTTTATCATGCACAAAGATGCGCCGCACCTTGACGGACAGTATGCTGCATTCGGCAAAGTCGTAGAGGGCATGGACGTTGTTGACGAGATAGCGGAGACCAAGACGTACAGAAACGATATGCCGCTGACACCTCAGGTAATGAAAAAAGTTACCCTCGACTAAAACATATTCTATGTATAAAGACCGTACCAATGTGCGGTCTTATTTTGTGCGCTTGCGCTGTCACCCTGCCATTTCAAGAGAGTTGCAGCCCTCGCAGGATAGGGCGGCGGAGTACATTTTGTCAGCCATTATTGCGTAGCCGCGAGTGGTATCTTTTACGAAGACGTGCGTTACAGCGCCCACAAGTTTGCCGTTTTGTATTATAGGGCTGCCGCTCATTCCCTGAACTATGCCGCCTGCACGCGCAAGAAGCGTTTCATCGGTGACGTGTATGACCATGTCTTTTACGCCGCTGTCTGAAAGGTCGATGCTCTCTATTTCAATGGAATATTCTTTCGGCGCGCCGCCGTCAAGGGTACAGATAATAGAAGCTTTTCCCGTTTCCACTTCCTGACGGTAGCCGAGAGGATATGCCTTAGCGGTGGAGGGAATTGAAAAAGCGTTTCCGTACACACCCCTGTCGCAGTTAAGAAGTATATCGCCGCGGGCGCTGCCGC
This sequence comes from uncultured Clostridia bacterium, assembly GCA_947629275.1. GTDB lineage: Bacteria > Bacillota > Clostridia > Oscillospirales > Ruminococcaceae > UBA7477. The sequence continues at coordinate 3,850 of CANRDG010000014.1, forward strand.
CCGAGAAAAGCCCCTGTATCTCGCCAGGCTGACCGAAAGTGCTTTTGTTTACACCGGTTATCTCAACGCCGCAAATACTTCCGCTTCCGCAGGGAAATTCTTCACCGGTATCGCTGTCGCACACCGCGTGACCAAGCCCTGCGTACATACCGCTGGAGGGGTCGTAAAAGGTAACAGTGCCTATGCCTGCCGAGCTGTCGCGAATGTCAATGCCTGCCTTGTAAGTGCCGCAGTAAAGCTTTGGAGTTATGGTAAGCGCCATTTCGCTGCCGCCGCGCATTATAACAACTTCGGTGGGTCTGCCTTTGCTTGCCATTATAATATCTGCAAATGACTGGTTTGTGTCAACTTCTTTTCCTGCGGCTGATATTATAACGTCGCCTGTTTGTATTCCGCACTCACGTGCAGGGCTGGAGCCCCCGATGTCATTTATGCCTACCACTACCGCGCCCTGTGCTTCAAGTTTTATTCCGAACGGGTCGCCTCCGCTCATAAGCATAACGGGCGAGGCTGCGTTTGCTGTAACAGTTTTTATCGGTATGCAGCCAAGGAGCATTAAAGCTCTCTGCTCGCTGCCGCCGGAGGAAAAACTTGCTTTTGTGTCCTTTGAAACGCTTTTGGAGGTTATATACGGCATGGAAGAAAACGTAAGCTGCCCTGCGTGCGGTACTGTGTAGCTGTCGGGCAGAGATCTGCTGTATACCCCTGCAAGCATAAGAAGAACGAGCGATACAGCCGACGCCGAACACGCCGCGGCGGCTATAACAGCCCTTATCCTGTGTTTTATATTTTTCATTTTTTCTATGTTCAAAGCCCTGCCGCGCTTTTGCGGCAGAAGCCTTGCCTTTCTTTTGTTCTGTACGGTCGGGAACGCTTTTCGCGCCCTTACTTATCATTTGCCCGTCGGGCGATAAAATTCACATGGTCTTTCAAGTATTATTTTCATTGGCAGTACAAAAGGTATTGAATTTACTCTGTCGTTTGTGTTATAATAAAGTATAATACATAAAAGTATATAAAAATTTCGGAAGGCAGTTTTTGTATGTCAAAAAAATCAAGATTAAGAGCTCAGAAAGCCAAGCAGCTGAGAGAAAAGGAAGAACTTGAGCGCGAAGAGCAGCAGGAAAAATTTCAAGCAAAAAACGGCGCGCAGAGCAAGTCTGCAAAAAAATACATAAAAAATGCAAAAAAGAAAGAGCATATCACCTACAAAGTCATAAAGGCTATAATGCTTGTTCCTTATGCCGTAAACTGCCTGTTTTTCGGGCTTGTGATGACTATTGCAATACTTTTTGTCGGTATAAACGATATTGAAAAAGTGACTGCTTATTTTCTTTTAGCAGAGATAGCATCAGTTACTGTGGGAATAGTATTTGCGTTTTTGCGCAAGTATATTTTGACATTTATTTTTGCAGGCGGCGGAAGTATAATGTTTTTCAGCGAGGGCGTGAAGTTTGTCGGCAAGATACACTACTATATGCAAAATTATTATGTATCGCCCGAAAACAGCAAAATGGACGTTAAATATATGCTGTTTTTTTACCCGTCGATAATAATTGCGGTGTGCGCGGCGGCGCTGCTTGTGATGAAAATATTTGCAGTTATAAGAAAGCGCAAACGGGCAAAGGACGAATATAACGACCGCCCGACAAAGAGCATTATAGACTAACAAGGCGTGAGGCAAGTGGTTTTTTTGTTAAATTCAACAAAATAAATTTATAAAAAAGTCGAAATTGTTACCTAATTGTAATTGACTATGGCGAATTGATGTTATATAATAGATATAGGCTGAAAAAATAAAGAGAAAAATGCCTGTGGAGTGGAACAAGTGTAACAAAAGAAAGACAAGGAGTAAAACAAATTGGTATTTGCGGATCTTTTCTTTCTGTACTTCTTTCTGCCTGTATGTCTGGTATGCTACTTTGCTACCAAAAAGCTGAAGTACAGAAATTTTATTTTAGTGTTATTTTCTTTGATATTTTACGCTTGGGGAGAGCCATGGTGGATAATCTTGCTGCTGCTCAGTTCCACTGTGAACTGGCTGCTGGGCATGGCGATAGAGCCCAGACGTGAAAAACGATCGGGAAAATTTTTGCTGGCGACAGCTTTGATATATAATATAGGTATGCTGGGGCTTTTCAAGTACAGCGGATTTATTGCGGAGAACATAAACGCTCTTGCAGGCACGCACCTGAGTGAGGACGGCTTCGGGCTGTTTATAGTTGAAAATCTGGGTTCCGTTACGGGGCTCGAGCTCAAGAGCGCCGCGCTGCCTATAGGAATAAGTTTTTATACCTTCCAGATACTTTCGTACATAATAGACGTATACTGGGGCAAGGTCAGGTCGCAGAGAAGTTTCGGAAAATTTTTGATGTATGTCTCGCTGTTCCCGCAGCTGGTGGCAGGTCCTATAGTGCGCTATGCCGACATTGAAGCTGAGATAGAGGACAGAAAGACAAAACTTGTCGATCTGAGCGAGGGCTTTTCAAGGCTTATCCTCGGCGTGTCGAAAAAGGTCATAATTGCGAATAATTTAAGCTCAATAGTTACCACGATGTTCGGCGACAAAGACAACGGCTACGTGGGGCTGAACTCTGTTTCGACCGTGGGAACATGGTACGGCATAATAGTTATTGCGTTGTGGTATTATTTCGATTTTTCGGGATATTCGGACATCGCGATAGGCATAGGAAGAATGTTCGGATTCCACTTTAACGAAAACTTCAACTACCCGTACATATCAAAGAACATAACGGAATTTTGGCAGAGGTGGCATATATCTCTCGGCAGCTTTTTCAGAGATTACCTTTTGTATGTGCCGATATTCGGAAAAAGAAGAAAATACGGCGGACTGTTCCTTGTGTGGTTCTGTACGGGACTGTGGCACGGCGCGAGCTGGAACTTCATTTTCTGGGGACTGTATTACGGTCTGTTCATAGTGCTTGAAATGAAGATAGGCAGAAAGCGCATGAGGAAAATGCCAAGTGTGCTGGCGCACATATATGTTACCATTGTAGTTGCAGTGGGATACGGCATATTCTACTTTGAGGATCTGCCGTCGCTAGGAAGATTTTTCAAAAACTTAGTCGGCATGGGCGGCAACTCCTTTGCTGATGCGGTGACGGGAACGAGCGTGCTGAATAATCTGTTTTTGCTGATGGCGGCTTTGATATTCTCAACGCCGATAGTTAAGAAGATACGCTCTTTGGGCGACAAGAGCGTCGGCGCGTGCATAACGATGAATACCCTTGGTATAGTGCTGAACGTGGCTATGCTGCTGGTAAGCAGTCTTATGCTTCTCAGCAATACGAACAATCCGTTTTTGTATTTAAGATTTTAATCTTTGCTTATGCGCTTGTGAACGGGAAAGATAAAGGATCAACATATGGAAAATAAAGAGAATATAGAAAAAGTGTTGAACACTGAGAACAACAAAAACAACAGCGAAAATAATAATAACACCGAGACCAAAAAGGTAGTTACCATCGAGATGCCTCAGCAAAAAGGCATTAAAATGGTAGAAGGCATGGTGGTAGGCGTTGACGTTGTGAGCGAAGAACGCGACAAAAAGACCATAAATTTGCAGCTTGACCCGAAAAAGGTGAAGAAAGCAAAAAATATGCAGATGCGCGAGGAAAAGAAGCGCTCACGCAAGCAGGCTGTTAAAAAGATAGGCAAGAAGTTTAGCGACCGCATACGCGAGGGCGTTAAGGACGAAGCGCCGAAAACTACCGACAAGGACATGGATATAAGAGCCTGCCGCCTTGAAATGAACTTTATAAACGTTATCGCAATGATACTGGTGTTTGCTGTGCTTGCGGTGATGCTGATAGTTATAAAGAGGGAGGACGGCAGAAGCAAGTTTGAAAACAGAGAGCTTGCGCAGTTTCCCGAAATGTCGGTGTCGCAGTGGCTGGGCGGGGAATTTACCGACGGCGTTACAAAGTGGTATACGGATACCATACCATACCGCGACGATATGCTGTCGTTTTCATCACGGCTGACAAAGCTGTTCGGACTGCATATAGGTAATTCCGAGGACAAGGTGATCCTTGACGGCAACAGAGGAGATATTGAAAAGCAGACTCTAAGCGGCACGGTCACTACGCCGAAAGTGGAGATATTCACAGGCACGCCGCCTACGGGAACAACGACTGACGGCGCAGATGTTACCACGCCTTCGGGTACGGTGAGCACGCCGCAGCAGACCACTTTGCCGGTAAATAACGATAATACTACACTTTCAAACGGTATAATGATAGTCGGCAGCGGAAAGAGCGTAAGGGCGCTTGAATGTTACGGCGGCAGCTTCTCTTACGGAAAGTCGTATGCAGAGTTTGTGAACAAGTATAAAAAAGAACTGGGGCAGTATGTCAATGTTTACAGTATGAACATACCAACTGCGTTCGCGTACTATTGCCCCGATAAGTACAAGGACGATTACGGCGATACGCTTGACAATATAAACAACATAAGAAGTTACCTTGACGGCGTTGCGGACGTTGACGTGTACTCGGTGCTGAAAAAGCATACTGACGAATATATCTATTCGCGTACCGACCACCACTGGCAGCCGCTCGGCGCTTACTATGCGGCGCAGGAATTTGCAAAGGTATCACAAGTGCCGTTCGATGAGCTTTCAACGTATGAAAAAGTGGTCGAGGACGACTTTGTAGGCACGCTGTACGGCTTCAGCGGTCATAACAGCGAACTTGCCGACAACCCCGATACATTTACCTATTATAAACCGCACAACAATAACGACCTCGAGGTGTATTACTATTCGCCCGACTTTACGGATAAGAGTGTAAGGAGCACGCTGTTTTTCAAGGCGTATGAAAAGATAAATCTGTACAGTACATTTTTGGGTACAGATCAGCAGATAGCCGAGATAAAAACGCAGTGCGACAACGGCAGAACGCTGGTTATATTCAAAGACAGCTTCGGCAATGCGCTTGTGCCGTTCCTGACGGGTTCGTACAGCAAGATATACGTGGTTGACCTGAGATACTTTACGCCCAACGCTATTGAATTTTGCCAAAACGTTGGCGCGACTGACGTGCTGTTTGCGACGTGTATGTTCACCTGCACCAGCGACAAGGCGAATTATATCGAGAACCTGAGAGTGCAGAATAAAACGAAATGATGATGTTGTGTCTTTCGCCAAATGCTGAAAACGCGGCGGAAGACACAATTAGTATCATAAAAGGGAGAAGATGAGATAACGTGAAAGAACTGCAATACCCGTTTGACGGCGCGTATCTGATGAAGAAAAAGCGCAGTATAAAAAAAGCTTTGCTCTCTGACGGCAGCGAGCGCATAGAAAAGAAAATAGCGATATTAGGCGGCTCTACCACAGGCGATATTGCCGATATGCTGGAAATTTTTCTTCTCGACAGCGGTATACAGCCGCAGATCTGGCAGTCGGAATACAACGCATACTGGCAGGACGCGTTGTTTGGAAACGAGCAGCTTGACGAGTTTGCACCCGACATAATTTTTATACATACTTCAAACAGAAACATCACCGAAAAGCTTACGCCCGACATGACGAAAGAGCAGGCTGACGAGGCACTGGAGCGGCAGGCGCAGCATTTTACCATGATGTGGGAAAAGCTTAGGGAGCGCTTCGGATGCGTTATCATTCAAAATAACTTTGAACCGCCGCTTTACAGGCTTTTAGGCAACCGTGATGCTTACGACCACAGGGGCATGACGAACTTTATAACGCGGCTGAATCAGCGTTTTTATGAGTACGCAGCAGCGCACGACGACTTTTACATAAACGATATAAACTACCTTGCGGCAAGCTATGGGCTGGAGAAATGGTCTGCGCCGCTTTACTGGTATATGTACAAATACGCGCTCTGTACCGAGGCGATACCGACGCTTTCGTTCAGCGTGGCAAGCATTATAAAAGCGATACTTGGCAAGAACAAAAAGGCTCTGGCTCTCGACCTTGATAACACACTGTGGGGCGGAGTTGTCGGTGACGACGGCGTTGAGGGCATAGCGGTCGGAGAGGAAACACCCGTTGCGCAGGGCTACAGAGAGTTTCAGACATACTTAAAGCAGCTTAAAAGCATGGGCGTTATGCTTACAGTCTCTTCAAAAAATGACGAAGAAAACGCTGTTGCAGGGCTTGAGCACCCCGACGGAGTTTTGCGCCCCGATGATTTTGTGTGCATAAAAGCAAACTGGGATCCTAAGGACATGAACGTTGCACAGATAGCGAAAGAGCTGAATATTCTGCTCGAGAGCATAGTTTTTGTTGACGATAACCCTGCCGAAAGGGAGATAGTTTCAAAGCAGCTCGGGGTTTGCGCTCCCGAGATAGGCAGCGTTGAGGACTATATAAGAGTTATAGACCGCAGCGGATTTTTCGAGGTAACGCAGCTTTCTAAAGATGATCTGCAAAGAAACGAGATGTATATAGCAAACGCTAAAAGGGCGCAGCAGCAGGCAAGCTTTGAAAATTACGGAGATTATCTGAAAAGCCTTGAAATGACGGCATATATAGGCGATTTTCAGCCGGTTTACCTGCAAAGGATAACGCAGCTTACAAACAAGAGCAACCAGTTCAACGTTACCACAAAACGCTACACGCAGGCGCAGATGCAGGAAGTTTTTGAGAGTGAAAATTACATCAGGCTGTTTGGCAGGCTGACGGATAAATTCGGCGACAACGGCGTGGTTTCGGTAGTTATAGGCGAGAAGAAGGGTAGGGAGCTTCATATAGACTTGTGGCTGATGAGCTGCCGCGTATTAAAGCGCGATATGGAGCTTGCGATGCTTGATGTTCTTGTGGAAAAATGCCGCGAGCAGGGAATAGACAAGATAATAGGCTATTATTACCCGACGGCGAAAAACAAAATGGTAAAGGAACTGTACGGCTCTTTCGGGTTTGAGAAAATTTCGGAGGACGAAAGCGGCAACACCGTTTGGGAGATGAATGTATCTGCGTATGAAAACAAGTGCGGATACATAGAAATACAGGAAATATAAAAGGAGAGGTACATAATGCTTGACGAAAAGGAAATCTACGAGAGGCTCAACAAGGTGTTCAGAGATGTGTTTGACGATGAGGAGATTACGGTAAAACCCGAGACGGTCGCGGACGACATTGAGGACTGGGACAGCATGATGCACATAACGCTGGTGGGCGCGGTTGAGGACGAATTTGGCGTGCGCTTTAAGATGGGCGAGGTATCTACGATGAAGAATGTTGGCGAAATGGCAGAAATAATCGCCTCAAGGGCAAAGTGATTTTTGTAAATTGCATAAAAATTAAAAAAGCTCTTGACAAAAGCTTTTGAATGTGTTAAACTCAATATACTGTTTATAAAGGCTGTGACGGAGAGCGTCAGAGAATGTAGCTTTCAGAAAGTCGGCGGAAGATGCGAGCCGACAGCGAGGGTCTCTGTACAACTCACTCCCGAGCTGATAATGCGAAAGCCAAATGGCAAGTAGTGTTGTCCGTAAAGTGCGACGTAAAAGCAAAGGGCTTGTTGGAGCCTGAAGTGGCGTGCGAACGCAATTTGAGTGGTACCGCGGAAAGATATTCCGCCTCAAAGAACTATCTTTGGGGCGGTTTTTGTTTGTTATCACAGTCTTGAAATTCGCAGAAATATATTGTAAAGAGAAAGGAAAATCACTATGAAACTTAGCTTTTCAACACTCGCGTGTCCTGACTATTCGTGGTCGGACATATATTCAATGGCTCATGACCTCGGCTTTGACGGCATTGAGATAAGAGGCTTGGGCGACGACATTTTCTCGGTAAAGGCAAAACCTTTCACCGAAGAGCAGCTGCCGAAAACGGTGGAGAAACTGCGCTCTCTTGGGCTTGAAATATCCTGTCTTTCTTCGGGCGCGTGCTTAAAATTTGAAGACAAGCTCGACGAGGCTATTGACGAGATAACACAGTATGCCATACTTGCCGACAAGCTCGGCGTATCTTACATAAGGATACTTGCGGACTTAGAGCCTGAGCCGAACGGCGATGTTGACGATGAAAAGATGATCGCAGCTCTTAAAAAGATAGTTCCCATTGCGGAAAAGTATGAAGTTACCATGCTTGTTGAGACAAACGGCGTGTACTCTGACAGCGCAAGGCTGAAAAAGGTGCTAGATGCTGTAGACAACCGCTGGATAGCAGCGCTGTGGGATATGCACCACCCCTACAGATACGCAGGCGAATCGCCCGAAACAACGGTTGCAAACCTTCGCGATTATATAAAGTATGTTCACGTTAAAGACAGCATAATGCAGAACGGCAAGCCCGAATACAAGCTGATGGGCGAGGGCGATATGCCTCTTGACGATATGTTCAAGGCGCTTTTGAGCATTGACTACACGGGTTATGTTTCACTTGAATGGGTAAAGAGATGGGCTAAAAACCTCTACAGTGCAGGCGTAGTGTTCCCGCAGTTTGAAAACTACATGAAAGCCTACAAGGGCAAGCATACCGAGACCCTATGCGACAATAACAGAGGCACAGGCAAGTACATCTGGCCGAAAGAAAAGCTTATTGACTGCCTTTTCCCCGATGTTCTTGACAGGGTGTGCGAGGAGTTTCCCGAGCAGTATGCTTTCAGATATACGGAGCTTGACTACACAAGGACTTATCCGCAGTTCAGAGATGATGTTGACACGTTTGCGCGCTCTCTGATAGCTTTGGGCGTAAAGAAGGGCGACCACGTTGCTATATGGGCTACGAACGTTCCGCAGTGGTATATAACTTTTTGGGCAACGACCAAGATAGGCGCGGTGCTGGTTACTGTAAATACCGCATACAAAATTCACGAGGCTGAATATCTGCTGAGGCAGTCTGATACGCACACGCTCGTTATGATAGACGGTTTCAAGGATTCAAACTATGTTGAGATAATAAAAGAGATATGCCCCGAACTTGCGACCTGTGAGCCGGGCAAACTGGAATCCAAGAGACTTCCCGTGCTGAAAAACGTTATTACCTGTGATTCAAAACAGCCCGGCTGCTTTACATGGGAAGAAGCTATTGCGCTTGCAGAAACAGTGCCTTACAGCGAAGTTGAAGTTATGCGCCGCAAGATAAACAAGCACGACGTCTGCAATATGCAGTACACTTCGGGCACAACGGGCTTCCCGAAAGGCGTTATGCTGACACATTACAACGTTGTAAACAACGGCAAGGCTATCGGCGACTGCATGGATCTTTCCACAGCTGACAGAATGATGATACAGGTGCCTATGTTCCACTGTTTCGGTATGGTGCTGGCTATGACTGCCTCGGTTACGCACGCGGTAACGATGTCGCCTATAACGGCGTTCTCTCCGCGCAAGGGACTTGACTGCATAAACAAAGAGAAGATAACCTGCTTCCACGGCGTGCCGACTATGTTTATAGCTATGCTCGGTCACGAAAACTTCCCCAAGACGGATTTTTCATACATGAGAACGGGTATAATGGCAGGTTCGCCCTGCCCGATAAAGGCTATGCAGGACGTTATAGAAAAGATGAACATGAAAGAGATATGCATAACCTACGGTCAGACGGAGGCATCGCCTGCTACCACTATGTCTAAGACCACCGACTCTATAGAAACAAGAGTAAACACCGTTGGCGGTCCGATATTCGGCGTTGAGTGCAAGATAGTCGATCCCGAGACGAACGAGGAGCTTCCCGACAATGTTGACGGCGAGTTCTGTGCGAGGGGCTACAACATAATGAAGGGCTATTACAAAATGGAGGCGGCGACAGAAGCGGCTATCGACAAGGACGGCTGGCTGCACACGGGCGACCTTGCAAGACGTCTGCCTGACGGAAACTTCAAGATAACAGGACGCATAAAAGATATGATAATCCGCGGCGGCGAGAACATTTACCCCAAGGAGATAGAGGACTTTATATACACCCACCCCAAGGTGCAGGACGTTCAGGTAATAGGCGTTCCCGACAAGGCTTACGGCGAGGAGATAATGGCGTGCATAATCTTAAAGCCGGGCGAACAGGCTACCGAGGAGGAAATGAAAGAGTATGTTATGTCGCACATGGCAAAGCACAAAGTACCGAGATACGTTGACTTTGTAAGCGAGTTTCCCATGAATGCGGCAGGCAAGATACTCAAGTACAAGATGCGTGAGGCGGCAGTTGAAAAGCTGGGTCTTCAGTCGGCAAACAGCGTAGAGACCGCGTAATTACAGGAAAAATAAAAGTGCAGTATCCAAGGTACTGCACTTTGTTTATGTATTGTTAGTTCCAGAAGCCATTGTCGGGGCGGTGTGATGGATCCTGCGGATCGTCATCGACCTGACTGCTGTCGTCAGAACCGCTGTCATCGGGTTGACTGTAGTCAGGTTCGCTGCTGTCATCAGGCTGGCTGTAATCAGATCCGCTGCTGTCGTCAGGCTGACTGTAGTCAGGAATACTGCTGTCATCGTCCGAAGTTACTTTCGGAGTAGTTCTTTTAGGAGTGGTCGTCACCTTTGGCGTAGTGGTGCGCTTAGGCGTTGTAGTCACGCGCCAAGGTGTGGTCGTTCTGCGCTTTGTCGTTGTGGTGTCGTCATCATCGTCGTCATCGTCTTCGTCAGGCGTGGTGTAGTCGTTATCGTCGGTAATGTCATTGTCATCTTCCGTAGGGGAAGTTCTCTCAGGTGTGGTAACTTCGGGAGTGGTGCGCTCGGAAGTATTCGTTTCGCTGTCAGGCGTGGCATTGCTTTTGCTGGTGGTGGTAATGCTGTCGGAAATATCCGTGCTCGGCGGCTCGGTGGTAACGGGCGTTGTTTCGCTTTGGGTCACAACGGCGCTATCCTGCGAACTGTTTGTTATTTCGGATCTTCTTACCTTGTCGTCATCGTCCGAAAGTATAAGTATAGACAGTATGGCTATCATTACTGCGCTGACGACGCCCAGCACCGTAACTGCTATTTTATATTTATTATTCATTCTGACATCTCCTTATCAGGAAGCATATCTTTCTGTTTGTATATTCTGCATACACGTGAAACTATTTATAGTATAACATCTTTTATCGGCTATTGTCAAGTATTATCGCAATATATCGAGAGATGTATTTTTTAAGGCGCGGCAGCACAGCATATCCCGACACCTTGAGCAAAGCTCCTCGCTTAAATTATCTTTGAAACTATCATAACTTTCAAGCGCAAGAGAGATAAGCGGCTTTTGCCATTTGAAAAGATATGAGCCTATGAAATTTTTAACGATAGCTCGCGGCAGATCTCCGTTATAACCTTTATCAAGTTGTCCGCTAAACCACAGTCGCAGTGTTTCAAGAGTACAGACAGTAAAGCCGTCTGCAAAGTGAGAGGCATAGAACACTACCGAATACATATCGCGCTCGTTGTCGGGTGCTATAGCAAGCGTTAAAGAAATGCAGCAGCATATAAATTTCTGCTCTGTATCGTCGTCTGTCAGGCTTTTTGAAAATTTCAGTATCTCGTCGGTGCTTGGCAGCTTTGGCGGAATTATCTTTTTTACTTTTGTTTTCAAAGGGCGCGCTCCTCACTGAAAAATAATGTGATTTTTGCTTGACTACCGTTTCAGTCAGTGATATAATAGTCTACAAAGAAAGTAGGTCTTAGCATATACCATCAGATAACGTAATCTCCGCCATTGTTTTCTTGCTGTTTGTCAAGGATATCCTGCAAGGTCATGGAGTCGAGATATTCGGTAATTACCTTGTGAAGCCCTTGCCATACGGACAAAGTGGCGCAGTTGTCGCTTCTGTCGCAGCCTATGGGGTCGCAGTCAAGGCAGGCAACCGGCGCTAAACTTCCCTCGGTAAGGCGCAGTATCATGCCAACTGTATACTTGTCTGGCGTGCCTGCGAGCATATAACCGCCCTGATAGCCTCGGTTTGTCAGCAAAACGCCGCTCTTTGTCAGAACGGGAACTATCTGTTCAAGATACTTTTTTGAAATATTCTGCCGCTGCGCAACGTCTTTCAGCGCAATATAGCCGTCGCCGCGGTGCTCGGAAAGATCGAGCAGCAGCCGCAGGGCATATCTTCCCTTTGTAGATATTTTCATATTTAGACACCTTACTTTTTAATATATTCATACACCTATAATAACATATATTTAATAGGTTTTCAAGTACCGATCAAAAAATATTATCAGAAATAAAAGAAAAACTGAAATATCTGAAAAATGGAGTGTGAAAAAATATGACGCTGCAACAGCTTCGTTATATAATAACAATTTCGGAGGCAGGATCACTTAGCAAGGCTGCGCAGATACTTTACATATCGCAGCCGTCTCTTACATCGTCTGTAAGGGAGCTTGAAAACGAGCTTGGAATAACCATATTCCACCGCAGCGGCAAGGGTATGTCGCTTACGAACGACGGCGTGGTGTTTTTGTCGTCGGCGAGGTATCTTTACAGCCAGTATGAAACGCTTATGGAGCAGTACGACAAGAACGGACCGCACAAAAAGCGATTCGCGATATCGGCGCAGCATTATTCATTTGTGGTGAAGAGCTTTGTAGAGCTGGTAAAGAGGTACAACACCACCGAATACGAATTCGCGGTGAGGGAGACAAAAACGCGCGAAGTTATAGAGGACGTAAGCACCATGCGCAGTGAGATAGGCGTTATATACCTGAGCGATTTCAACCGCAAGGCTATGATGAAAGTGCTCTCCGCGAACGGGCTGGAGTTTCACAAGCTGATAGACTGCAAGGCGTATGCATATATGTGGAAAGGACACCCGCTGGCAGGCAATGAGAGCGTAAGTTTCAAAGAGCTGGAAGACTACCCCTGTCTGTCGTTCGAGCAGGGCGGAGAAAGCTCATTTTACTATGCGGAGGAGATATTCAGCACAAACCATTATCCGCGAATGATAAAGGTAAACGACAGGGCAACGATACTTAATCTTATGGTAGGGCTGAACGGCTACACGGTATGTTCGGGCATAATATGCGGCGAACTGAACGGCGACGGCTACATTGCCATACCCATTGAAGATGCAGGCGGCGAAGAGATAATGGAGATAGGCTACATAGTTAAAAAGGAACTTATAATGAGCAAGCTTGCGGTGGAATACATTGACGAACTTAAAAGATATTTAAGCGAGCAGTAAAGCATATACATAAAAGAGACAGAGAAAAAATTCCCTGTCTCTTTTTTGCAACAATATTAAATACATAAATACAGATCGTTTATATGATACCCTCGGAGAATGTTATAGGCAATGCAAACATCACGCCTGCATTGGGTTTTGAAAGATCGCCGCACACTTCATGCACAACGTCTTTCGCAGTTTCAATTTGTTCTTCGGGAAGTGCAATCATTATCATGTTTCCGTTGGTGGGAGGAATATTTCCAAGTATCGTGCCAATGGCGGCAAGCATCTGCACATTCTGGCTTTTGGTGAGCGATCTTGCCATACCTGTTGTTTCTACGATCGTGCCGCCCTTTATGCCTTTTTCGGCAAATGACTGCATCAGGGTATCGACGATCTCTGATTTCTTTAATATTACCACTAATAACTGCTGCATTTTTGACCTCCTTTCTGTCAGCCGAGCGGAATAAGCTACGCGTTTTTTACAAACGAGCAGGCTATCCAGTCGTCCTTTTGCCTTTTGCCTGTAAGTGTGAAGCCGTTTTTCAGGATATTTTCCAGCACCTCGGGAAAGCGTTTTTCAATAATGCCCGACGTTATCAGCTTGCCGCCGCTTTTGAGAAAACCTGCAAAAAACGGTGACATAGCTATCAGCACATCAGCGACTATATTTGCGCACACAACGTCATATCCGCTGCTAATGCTACAGCGCAGGGCATTGTCTTCGATGATATTTCCGCACACCGCTTTGTAACGGTCTTTTGAAATGCCGTTTTTGGCGGCGTTTTCAGCTGCTATATTTACAGCGCTTTCTTCAATATCTACAGCGAATGAAGAAGCAGCGCCCAGCATAACACCGCTTACCGACAGTATACCGCTGCCGCAGCCAAGATCGAGAAGCTTGTCTCCCTGATTTATGTTTTCTTCCAAAAGTTCAAGGCAAAGCTGCGTTGTGTTGTGCTGACCCGTACCGAAGCTTGCCGCAGGGTCTATCTCAACTACCACGCGCTGCTCATCAGGCTGCGTCTGCTCCCACGATGGCTTTATAAGCAGCCTGTCGCCTATTTTCAGCGGCTTGAAATACTTTTTCCAGTTGTTTGCCCAGTCCTCCTCGCGAACGGAGGCAAGTTCACATTCGAGCCTGCCGTACTCTCCGCCGCGGTCTAAGGCTTTCAAAGCGCCGAGCTGCTCTTTTATCATAGAGAGCATTTCCATACCGTCGGCATCATTTGAAATATACACGGTGACTGACGTTTCTGCATTTCGCAAATCGTAAAGGTCGTCGTCGATATAATCCCAGTTGCCGTCCTTGTGCTGAAGAAAATCCTCAAAGTCGTTTTTATCCTGAATGACAAAACCGCTTATGCCTATATCCATAAGTCTGCCCGTAAGGGCGTCCACCCCCTGCGATGAGGTGTATATTTTCAGTTCTGTCCAATCCACGGTACGCACTTCCTTTAAGTTTACCGCAAAATGCGGCATATACCTAGTATAACATATCCTTTCATTTTTGTAAAGAGTTTATTTTTCGAGCTTGCGCACGAGGTATGCATATAGCCTGTTTGGTGTGAATATAAATGTTTTAGGTACACTCAAAATACCTGAACGAGTAATTAAAACACAACAGGAGGAAGCTATGGATCTTAAACTTAACCGTGAGATCTTCACTGCCTCGGAGACCGCTTTTGACAACGGCTACGAGCAGGCGATCGAGCTTGACTACATTCTTCCCGACTACTATCCCGACATATTCAGGGTGCTGAAATGCCGTCTGCTGCCGAGGATAGTATCGCAGAGCATAAACGGCGACAAGCTTACCTATGAGCTGTGCGCCGTTATAAAGGTGATGTACGTCAGCGAAAATTCAAGCAAGCTCAACTGCATCGAGCAGAAACTGAGCTACACACGTTCATGCGACATACCGGGCGGCATCAAGAACCCGTGCGTTACCGTAACGGCAAAGGCGGACTACATAAACTGCCGTGTGGTAAATCAGCGCAGGCTTGACCTAAGGGGCGCAGTTACATCTAAAGTAAGACTGTGCTGCGAAAAAGGCAAGTCGGCGGTCGCAGATGCTATGGGCTGCGGCATACAGCTGTATCACGAGCCTGTGACATACCCGACAAACAGGCTGTACGCCTCAAAGCGCATAACCATTGTTGAGGAGCTGGAGCTTGGCGAGACAAAGCCGCCGGTATCTTCGGTAATACGCAGCGACTGCATTGCAACGCTGGGCGAAAAGAAACTGGTATCGGGCAAACTGGTGATAAAGGGCGATGCATATATAAATGTTCTTTACAGCAGTGAAAGCGGCGAAGACAGCGCAAGCCTTGAAACGATGCGTTTTTCAGTGCCTTTCAGCCAGATAATGGATATTGACGGCATTGACGAGCGTTATGAAAATTACGTTGACCTGATACAAAGCGGGTGCAGCGTTATAGTAAAGGGGGACGATCAGAAGTCGCTTGAATGTGAGATAGTGCTGCTTGTCAACTGCCGCGCCGTCAAGTACGAAACGGGAGAACTTGTAACAGACGTATATTCCACAGGGTACGACCTTGACATTGACAAGAGCGATGAGAAGATAGAGAGCGTGCCCGTTGAGATATGTGAGCCGCACACCCACACCGCAAGGCTTACCTGCCAAGACGGCGAGATAGCGGCGGTATACGACAACTGGTGCGATGTTTCAAACGTCAGCGGCAGGTTCAGCTTTGACAAAAACAGCCTTATAGTAAGCGGAAATCTTTCTTTTGCGCTGGTTGGCAGAAACGACAGCGGCGTGCCTGTATATCTTGAAAGCGATACGGCTTTTGAACACGTTATAGAGAGCGAATGCGCCACGCAGGACAGCATTTTAGAGCCGAGGGTGGACATAGTCGGCTGCTCATACACGCTGTGCGATCCCTCTACCGTTGAGATAAAGGCGGATCTGAGCATATGCGGAACTGTTTCAAAGCTGATAACAAAGCGGCTTATAACCGATATAAAAATATCCGAAGAGCAGACCGAAAGGACAAGGCAGAGCGCGCTGAAGCTGTACTATGCAAAAAGCGGCGAAAGGGTATGGGACATAGCAAAGAAATACCGCATACCTGTTTCGGCGATAACGGGTGAGAACGACTTGGCGGCTGACATACTTGCCGAGGACAAAATGCTGCTCATACCCGATATAGAATGACTGCATTACAGAAAGGAAACCGAGCATATGAACAATGACATCTATAAAGATATTGCCAAACGCACGGGCGGCGACATCTATATCGGAGTGGTAGGCCCTGTGCGCACCGGCAAATCGACATTCATAAAGCAGTTTATGGAGAGCCTTGTTATACCCAACATAGAAAGCGACTTCCGCAGGGAAAGGGCGGTAGACGAACTGCCGCAGTCATCGGGCGGAAAGACTATAATGACTACCGAGCCGAAATTTATACCCGAAGAAGCGGTGGAAATATGCATTGACGACAACATTCGCTTCAATGTGCGCATGATAGACTGCGTTGGTTACATAATACCCAGCGCGATAGGTTACATTGAGAACGAAGCGCCGCGCATGGTACACACACCGTGGTTCGACGACCCTGTGCCGTTCAACATGGCGGCTGAGGTGGGAACGCAAAAGGTCATTACGGAACATTCAACGATAGGACTTGTGATAACTACCGACGGTTCTATTACCGATCTTCCGCGCGACGAATACGAGGAATGCGAAGAACGCATTATACACGAACTTAAAGAGATAGGCAAGCCGTTTGTGGTGCTTATGAACACCACCTCGCCAAACTCAAAAGAAACAAAAGCGTTATGCGAAAGACTTTCTGAAAAGTACGATGCTTGCGTTATTGCGGTAAACTGCCTCGAGCTTGCGGAAGACGACATAAAGGGTATACTTTCACAGATACTTAACGCATTCCCCGTAAAGGAGATAAACATAGACCTGCCGCGCTGGATAGCCGCCCTTGGCAAGGGTCACTGGCTGAAAGAGGACATTTTCAGCACGATAAAAAGCTGCGCCGAATGTGTTACGGCTATAAAAGACATAAAATGCTGTGCCGAAAAGCTAACGGAATGTGAGCATATTGTCAACTCTAAGATAGTATCTATAGACATGGGGACGGGCAGCGCGGTGATAGAAGTTACCACGAATAAGGATCTGTTCTTCAAGATAATCGGCGAGGCGACAGGGCTGGAGATAACGGGCGAGAGCGACCTTATGCCGCAGATACTGGAGCTTGTTAAAATACGCAACAAGTTCGCAAAATTCTCGGAGGCATTAGAGCAGCTTGAAGAAACGGGCTATGGCATAGTTATGCCGTCTATAGAGGAACTTACTCTTGACGAGCCTGAGATAATCAAGCAAGGCGGCAAATATGGTGTGCGGCTCAAAGCTACCGCGCCGTCTATACACCTTCTGAAAGCGAACATTGAAGCAGAGGTATGCCCTATAGTCGGCAGCGAAAAGCAGTCGGAGGAGCTGGTGCTTTATATGCTGAACGATTTTGAAGAATCTCCCGAAAAGATATGGGACAGCAACATCTTCGGCAAATCGCTTCACGAACTGGTGGGCGAGGGGTTGCACAACAAGCTTTCAAAAATGCCCGAGGAAGCGCGCGGCAAGCTTGCCGAGACGGTAGAGCGCATGATAAACGAGGGCTGTTCGGGGCTTATCTGCTTGATACTCTGATAAGTAATATTCAAATAAAAAAGGACTGCATAATAAAATGCAGTCCATGTTTTTTATATAACCTTGTTAAGCCTGCTGAGAAATTTTCTTCTCAGCGGTCTTTTCATTTTGCAGCTTGTTGTAAAAATATTGCAGAACATCGCGCCTTGTTATTATGCCGATAAACATATTTCTGTCGTCCACAACGGGTACGAAGTTCTGATTCATGGTCATCAGCAGCAAGTCTTCAAGTTTTGCGTTTACGCTTACCGCTTTGTTTACAGTCCGCAGTTTTACAGACTCCAGCGGCATATGCTCCGTCTTTTTCAGTATGTCGGTGCCGCAGCCGAGCACAAGCCACAAAAAGTCGCCCTCGGTCACGGTCGCTATATACTCTCCCTCTCTATTTATTATGGGTATTGCGGTGTAGCCCGACGAGCGCATTTTTTCAAGCGCCTGTCTTACTGTGCAGTCGCTGACAAGGTGCGCGACCTCTTGCTTGGGCTTTAGCAAAAAGAGAATATTCATGCCGTATACACATCCTCCTTTCATGTATTGAAGTTATTTAACCTGGGGAAAATACCCTCAAATATATTTTACCTCTTTTTGGGCGATACGTCAATAGTATATTATGAAAACTAAACAAATGTTTTGTCGCAAACGCTGAGAAGTGCGCGAGGGCGGCGTGGCAGGGGAATTAACTGATATATTGCCCTAAATGTTGGTGTATTCAACATAAAAACTGTGCAAAAATACAATAATATTCGTATTTCTATTGACAAAACAGATTAAAAGAGTATAGTATATTTATAGATGTGTGAAAGGGGTCTGACTTTATGGACGTTATATCGGCTATTCTGGAAACGGACAATACCGCCAAAGAGATGATGAGAAACGCCGAAGAAAAGCGCGACAGCCTTATGAGCGAGGCTAGAGAGAGCGTTAAGAGCATTGAGAGCGACATAGCTGCGGCGGCTGCAAAAAAGTCAGCCGAGTATGAAAAGCAGGAGCGCGCAAACGCAGAGAAAGAGCAGAAAAAGCTGTGCGA
>CANRDG010000015.1 GCA_947629275.1 uncultured Clostridia bacterium
AAGTTTTATGGTTTTCAGCGACTTCTATGAAGTCGCATAAAAATTGCCGACCTTTTGTCGGCAAAACAAAACTTATAGCGTCTTCGCAAGAAGACGCGGTTACCGCCCGAATAGTCCAGTTTCGGTACAAGTATATTATAGCACAATAAGTACACAATGCAAGCACAAAAATCCCCTTGACATATCTCTGCCAAGGGGATAATTTTTTGCGATCGCATCAGCCGACGAGACCTGAACGCTCAACGCCTTCGATGAAGTATTTCTGCAAGAAGATATACATTACAAGTATAGGCGCTATCGTCAGCATACAGCCTGATTCGAGCCAGACTATCATTGATCTTATACCGGGTGACTGGTTATTGAACAGACGCGAGGTAAGCTCTGCATCGAGGTTTCTCAGCATCAGCGCTACGGTATCGTTTCTTGTGAAGAACGATGACGATACATAGTAGTCGTTCCAGTACCACACTATTGAGAACAGGAACACGGTAAGGAACGATGTTTTTGCGTTCGGCACCATGACCTTTATGAATGTCTTGAAAGGTCCGCAGCCGTCAAGGTATGCGGCATCTTCCAGCTCTTTCGGCAGGCCTCTGAAGAACTGACGGAATATCAGTATGAACAGACCCGCACGTATGCCGTTTGCGAACATCGCAGGCAGATACATTGTCCAGCCGGAGTTTATAAGCGTTATAGACTCGCCGCCGTTGAAAAGCGGTATTATACCGAACAGATCGAAGAACGCATACTGCAAATACAGCGGTATGGTTATTATCTGCGGCGGAACGAGTATCATCGCCACTACCAGCGCGAACAGAATGTTCTTGCACTTGAAGTCAAATCTTGCGAAGCCGTAGCCCGTTATCGAGCAGGTTATTACCTGCAACACCGAGGCGATAAGGTTCAGCCTTATGGTATTCAGAACGGTGCTGCTGTAGTTCATGATCCTGTATGTATCACGCATATTGTCAAGCGTCAGAGACTTAGGGATCCACACTATAGAGGGGTCGCTCATCTGCTCGTTCGGTCTGAACGCGGTAGAGATCATGAAGATTATGGGGTAGAGAATTACGAAGCAAAGTCCGAAGAGGATAAGGAATCTGAATATCGGCCATACAACGCCTATCAGTTTTTTGTTACGGTTATAACGTATCTGATCGGGAGTAAGGTAGTTTTCTATTCCTTCCGCTTTCATTCTGGCGTATCTTGCCTTGCGGATCTGCTGCATCTCTTTTTCAAATTGACGCTCTTCTTTTTTAGTTGCCACCGTTATCCCCCCTTATCCTACTTCATAGTAAACGAACTTATTGACAATAGCCAGTATAATGCCCAGCGCCGCAGCCACTATTATAAAGTACGCCCACAGCATTGCCGCCTGATAGCCGAATTCCCAGTTGCTGCTCTTGGTAAGAAGTATCTTCATTACCGAGTTATCGGGTGCAACGAACGAGTCAACTACCGTATATACCAGCGAGGCAACTATCATCGGGCTTATGCTGGGAAGAGTGATCTTCCAGAAATATTCCCAAGCTGTCGCGCCCTCCATTTGTGCGGCTTCTTTCGCCGAGGGTGATATATTCTGCAATGCCGCCAGGAACAGCAGTATTTGTATACCTGAGTTCCACACCAGATTGAATATATCGCTCGTCAGCGTGTTGATTATCTCTGTCAGTTTGTCGCTTATGTTGTAAATGCCAAGGTACGTGAGCAGCTCGCCTACAAGGTCTGTTTCAAACAGCGAGTTGAACTGTTCACTGCCGCCGCTGTAGCCGCCGGAAGACATATTACCGTTGATTATATCGATAACAGGGCCGGTAGCTATGATAACGGGGAGGAAGAATACCGCTCTTGCGAATACTCTGCCTTTGAACTTCTGATTGAGTATTATCGCTATGAATATCGAGAACACCAGTATCAGAGGCGTTTTCAGCGCGGTATCTTTCAGAACTTCCACCAGTGACTGCGAATATGACGGGTGTACTGTGAATGCGTTCTTGTAGTTTTTAAGACCTACAAAGTCGAGGTTCATGCCGCCCGAGCCGTCGGTGTTCGGCAGCGTATCACAGAACGAATAGACTATAGACTCGATAACCGGCATTATGAAGAAGTATATCGTACCCACCAGCCACAGGGCTATAAATCCCAGACCGTAGAGGGCTTTTCTTTTCTCGTAAGGAATGCTTCTGCCCTTTGCTTTTGCAGGTTTGGCAGGCGCTTCAGCTACAGCCTCAGCTGCCGCTTCCTTAACTTCGGCAACTTCTTCTTTTACTGTGGTAACTTCCTCTTTAACTTCTTCCACAGCGTTTTCCTGTGTTATGGTCTCAGCTTCGAGTTGTTGCGAGTTCTTTTTCTTATTCTTGCTCATTATCCTAACAAACCTCCCGTCACTGTAGTATCGCCCATATCAAGGCTTACGCCGTTTACCTTTACTGTAGCGTTTTCTATATCGACCTCAATGGTAACGTCGGAAGTGCCGTCCGCGCTGTATGTTGTTTTCAGAACATCTCCGTCTCTCTCGAAGTTCGATATAGTCATTGCAGAAACGTCCTTCAGAGCCGTCTGCGCCACTGCGTTTTGTTTTGCAGCCGTATCTACCCACGCATCATAGTAAGCGTAGTACAGGTCGTCGTAATCGGTATCAGCTATTTCGTCGGCACTTTCGTGTATCATATCGTAGTGCAGTCCTGCGCCGTATGCAATAGACAGCAGGTAAGCCTCCTGAACGTCCGAACTCTTGTTGATAGACGTTGACGAATACGGAACATATCCGTGGATTACCATCTGGTAGAAAGGAATGTCGTAGTCGGTAACGTTGAATCCGCTGGAGTATATCGGAACGTCGGTGATATGCGATGCATACTTGATAACGTATGCGTTTGCGCCGTCGCAGAGTATCTTGTCGATGCCGCCGTTCGTGGCATCTTCATACCCCTTGACTATCTCGTCTCTCGTTTTGTTTCTTACCGACTTTTCTTTCTTGATAAAGTCTGAAACGAGAGCCGTTGAGTATTCGCCGTAGCTTATCTTCGTCTGACCCTTATCGGTAAAACTGTCAAGTATCTCGCCGAACACCTTTCCGTAAGCGTTGGGTGAGAGCAGTGCAGGCGAAACGCCTTTTTCCTCATATCCAAACGCTATCGAATAATTCGACTGGCGTGAGTAAGCGTTTGAAACTCTTATCGCTGTGTCTGTAAACGTCCAGTATCCCCAAGAAGAACTGTTCATAGTCAGGTTATCCATAGTGGGGTATATCTCGGCGCCTATGCTGTCTGCATAGCTCTCAAGGTCTTCCATGTCGCCCTTGCCGCCCAGTTTGCCCGAGGGCTTGAACTTTGTTGAAATTTTATCCTTGATGAGCTTGTTCGTCCAGTCGTTGTAGCCTACTACAACATCTGTAACGCCGTCGGAAGTAAATCTTTCAAGTATTTCCTTTGCCTCATCGAAAGATGTCATTGAGGTCTTCATATTTACGGGAATACCGAGTATTGACCTTTCTTTCATAACGCCGCCGTACAGGTCAAGATAGAAGTTGTACTTACCCTGCTCGGTAAGCTGTTTAAGACCGTCCTTCTCGATAAGGTAATCTCTGTAGACCTTTGCAACGTCGGCATAGTTAACGCCTTCATCGTCGCTTATAGGAACATACAGCACCGAAACTTCTGGGGTATCTATAGTACCCTTTTCAAAAACAGTAAGCTTGTTGCCCGAGTCGCCGCTCATATAATATGTATCAGATGAACGCAGCTCAAACGAGAAGTACGTTGTGTTATACGACTGGTTGTTCTGACCGCACACCTGCGCGCAGACGTTTGCGTTTGCATCGCCGTCGGTGGCTATCATAACAAGTCCGTCATTTCCCGAAACGGTAGCTGTCACGGGCAGGTAAGCCTGATCGGTTACCTTTGGTGCGGAGAGCGGAACTGCCGTATAGTCTCTTCCGTATATCTTTTGGTTGTAAGAACCGTAGCCGCCCTTGCCGTTGTTGTACTCTATAACAGCGCCCGAGCCGTCGGGAACTATCATATAGCCCTCTACCTTATTGCCTTCCATATCCGTAGCAGGCGCAGCGCCGAACTGCGGATTGAACGCGAGGTTCGTAATAACAGTACCGTTTTCCTGCGAGGTCTTTTTCTCGACTATCTTGGTAACATCGGTGGAAACTTTCAGACCGTTGTCAACGAGCTGATACCTTACGGGTATCGTTATGCCCGGGCGTGAGAATGTGAAAGTTATCTCCACGCCGCCGTCAATTTCCTTGCTTTTCTCCTTAGCGCCCGACATAGAGTACAGATCTTTAGTCGTTCTCTTGTCCTGCGCCAGTTCTGCATAGGTTATCATCAGGTTTGAAGCCAGCTGTTGGCGTTGAGCCTTTTTCATGCTGGAGCCTTTTGCCTGGTTTATAACGGTGTCGTCCGCAAAAGTATTTATCGGATTTGACCACCAGTATTTGCCTGTTTCCTTAACGAACAGACATATCTTTGACGAAGCTGTTTCTTCCTCGTCCTTATCATCTCTTTCGCCGCTGTCGAAGTAGAGGATAAACTTATCGTTCTCTGCGACCTTTGAGCAGGTTTTCAAAGCATCTTCGTCGGTTATCTTCTGGACGAGATCCTCTTTTTCTTCCTCGTCGTCGCCGCCCTCTTCATTGCCGCTGTCGGAATCTGCGGTACTTTCAGCAGAATCTGCGGCGGGTGCATCTGCATCATCGGCGAGAACGTTGACCGCCGAACCTGCCGGTATCAGCATTGTCAGAACGAGTGCGAATGTGAGCAATTTTTTCCAATTTTTCTGCATTTCAAACACCTCATTCCTTAACCTCTTATTCTATACGATATTTCAGTATAGATAGAGTAAATAAACACATATACCTGCTGGAACAGCGAGAGAAGAAGTATTGCAAGAAACAGTATAAGCAGCATTACTATAAGGGTAAGCAATATCGAGAATATCGTCTTCGGTACTGTATACTGGTGAACGGCTTTCATCGCCTGGAACATCAGTATTACAGACCAGCCTACACCAAGATAGTACACGGCGTTTACCCATATTGCCTCGTCAAGCACCATAAAGTTGGATATGAGCGTTGCAAGGAATGTGCCTACTATGAAAGGCACGAGAGAGTATGCCGAGTTTATGCATATCTGTTTCAGTCTGCCCTCGCCGTCGAGGAGCGTACATACAGACCAGTTGGCTATTACCCAAGTGAAGAAGTACACCACGCTGTTTACGAGCAGCGGCACAACGTTGAATATCTTGGTATACGAACCGTTGAACGCAAAGCCTGTCAGCTGTCTTCTTGCCACCATTGCTATGAACAGCAGCACCACTATGCCAAACGCCACTTTCAGCGAACCTTGCTTTTTCCAGCGCAGATCCTCAAAGCCCTCTATCGGGTGAAAGATAACGTGCCTCAGCCAACCCATTGTGGTAAACTCATACATTTTTATCTTCCCCCTTTTCATCGGTTTCGTCTGTTGTTTGAGAAGCTGCATTTTCCGCTTCTTCCTTTGCTGCCTGCTCGGCGGCCTCGGCTGCGAGCTGCGCTTCATGCTCAAGTTCCTTTTTGGTCTTTTTGCGTTCGACCTGTTTTTTCTGCTTACGCACTCTCTTTTTGATTATGCCTTTCTTTTTCAGCACCGAGAGCACCACAAACAGTATCAGCAGCAGCGCCACGGCTATAAACAGCCATAAGAAGTTATCTTGCAGCCACTGCTCTCTGTAATACTTAAAGGCTTTATCGTAGCTTTTTCTTGCATACGCGTCTTTGAAGTATTCCATAGCTTCTTTATACTCGCCCTCGCTGAGGCACGCTTTGCCGAGACCCATTTGCGCGAATGTACAGGTGCCGTTTCTGTTAAGGACTTCCTGCCACAGGGGCTTTGCCTCAACGTACTTGCCTTCGTCATACAGCTGCACCGCTTGTTTCAGGTACTCGCCGTAAAGCGTGGTAGAGTACACGGTTATGTCATTCTTTATACCGTCTATAATATAAACGTTTCCGAATGCACACTCCAGCGCGTTAGGACCTGTAAAGCTGCCCTTCTGGTCGGAATTCGTATTTGACGTACCGAATATCGTGATAAGGTCGCAGAACTCATCATACACGAACACACGGCCTGTTACATAGTCAAGTATGTTTATAAATCCGTAGTCGTCTATATCTATATCGGTAAGTCTTGTGGTATAAGTGGTATTAGTTGAAGCGTCATATGTATTCGCTCCGCTGTCGGCAAAGGTATATTCATTGCCTGCGTCGTTGTTCCATATGTTGTAGCCTGCGGCGTTCAGCTTCTTTACCGCGTCGGTGCTGGCATTTGCAGCCTCGGTAACGGTATATATAAAGCCCTCTGCATCTATATCAAAGTTTTTATACTCGACAGGCGCGGCGCTTGCCATTGATTTGAGCTGCTCGTCAGATGCGAACACTCTCCATATCCTACGTCTTATTATCTCGCCGGTAAGTTCAACACGGTTTGCACCGTAAAATCCCTGAAATTCGCCGAGATAGTTGAACTGCGCCGAACCTGAGTTTACCGAAGTACATACCGCATAAATATTTCCTGCGGTATCCACCAGAACCTTTTCCGGCAAAAACGTATTTGAAGTATAGATAGGCGATTCAGGCTTTGTTACTTCCAGCGCACATTCACATTCAGTTGCAGAAGTTATCTCGCACTGCACAACTCTTGAATTCTGCGTATCGCCGACATACATATACAGTTTGCCGTCGTCGGAATTTACCACGAACACGCCCTGCGGCTCGTTGAAGTTGTAAGTTCCGCTCGGTGCGCCAAGCACGCCCGTATAGCAGCCTATCAACTCGAGATCCTTATCAAGCCTTATTATTCTTGAATTCTTTGTATCTGCTATCCAAAACTCCTGCTTAGTGTTTTCATAGAACATATCCTTCGGACCGTTTAATTCTGCCGAGGCGTTTATGTTTACATACAGCGGATCGGTCGGGTCTTTCAGTCTGTCAAGACCTATATCGTGACCCGTGTATGTATCTTCTACTTTATATCCTGCCTGAGCAGGTATAGCGTCGTCCCAGTTATCATAGCTGTATGAGTAGTAAGGCTCGCTGGCTGATGCCGTTATCATCGCAGATGACAGGCACACAAGCGAAGCACACAGCGATACTGCTCGTTTCAACGCTTTTTTCATTTGCATACATCTCACCCATTTCCTTTATAAATTTCGTTATAAGCACGGGTCAATCCTTGATACCCGAGTTCGCCATAGTTTCCATAACGTTGCTCTGTGCAACTAAGAAAACTATCAGCGGAGGAAGCATAAGTATTACCGAAGTTGCAAATGTTACACCCTGACGGGCTATACCGGTAGCAGCTATCTGCTGCATTATCGTCGGCAGAGTTTTCAGTTCTTCAGCGTATACTATCGTGCCGCTCTGCTTGTTCCAAGCGTCCTGGAAAGCGAAGATTATCAGCGTCATGATAGCAGGCTTCTGGTTGGGTACTACTACCTGCCAGCATATCCTGAAAAGCCCTGCGCCGTCCACCTTGGCGGCTTCTATCATCGAGTCGTGTATCGTTGACATACTCTGTCTCATAAGGAACAGACCCAGCGGCGTTGCGATACTCGGAAGTATCAGTGCCCAGTATGTATCTATGATACCCAGTGTCGCCATTACGAGGAACTGGATTATCCACGTTGCCGATGATGTGAACAACAGCGCGGTAACTATTACTTTATTAAGGAATGCGTTGCCCGGGAATTTACACTTTGCAAGCACGAACGCCGCACAGCAGCAGACGAACACGTTGCACACAGTTACCACTACAGATACCATAAAGCTGTTGAATATGTATCTTGAAAGCGGTACCCACAGGCTTGATGCTACCTCCAGCATATCGGAGTAGTTTTTCGTCGTCGGGTTAAGTACATAGAGCTTTGGCGGGAACACGAAAAGTTCCTCTATAGGCTTGAATGACTGAATGACGGCGTAGTATATCGGGAATATCATGAAGATACCGGTAAGGCACAGAAATATGAATATACAGATGTTGCCCCCCCGTGATGCGGTTATCTTTTTGTTATTCTTTCTGACCTTGACCTCGTTTATATCTTTTTTCTTTTTAGCCACTTTCAGTCACCCCCTAATCGACGTATTTACTGAGCGCCCACGTGATGAGTTTGTTTACCAAAAGCATCGCGATGAACAGAACAAGACATATCGCCGAGGCATAGCCCATTTCATATCTTATCCAACCGTAGTCGGTAGCGTGGTTCATAATGGTATGAGCCACGTTATCGGTATGCGGTACGCCGACAAGGTTTTGCGAAACAGCGCCTGCGGTGAACGATGCGGATATCTGCAATACCGCCGCGAACAAAAGCTGCGGACCCATTGACGGGATAGTTATGAGGAAAAGCTCCTGCCATCTGTTTTTTATACCCTCGATAGCGCCTGCCTCGTACATAGACTTGTCGATGTTCTGGAAACCTGCACGAAGTGACAAAAAGCCTGCGCCCATTGATATCCACAGCTGAACTACAATACAAACGCCCAGTATGAAGCGGGTATCTGTAAGCCACTGGTTAGGCGAGTTAAGCACACCGAGGTTGATGAGGAATGCGTTTATGTAGCCCTTTGAGTCGCCCGAGAGGAGCAGCTGCCATATAACATACGCAGATGTAGTCATTGACGGGGCATAGAACACAAACGTAAAGAATGTTTTCAGTACGGGGTGCATCTCGTTTATCAGCCACGCAAGTATGAAGCTGAGTATATAAGAGAACGGACCCGTGAACACTGCGAAAATAAGTGTTACCTGTATAGACTGCATGAACACGTCGTCGCTCAGAAACAGTCTGTAGAAGTTGCTCAGTCCCGTCCATTCGGGGAACTGCGCCATGTTAAAGTTTGTAAACGCCAGAGGCAAAGTAATTATTACTGGTATTACGGTAAATATCGTAAACAAGAGCATGAAAGGGAACATCATTATATAGCACGCTTTGTTTACACCTATCATATGCATAGTATACTTGAATTTACTTTGCTTGTTCAGCGGTGTATCGGCAACAGCTGCTGCCGTTTCGTTTTTAGCCAAAACAGTTCCCTCCTTTCTCAAGTCGCAAGACCAAGGTCTTCGCGCTTACGCTCTATCTCCGCATTGATATCCCTGTTGTACCACATCAGGGTATCTCTTGCGTTGTCGGCATCGTTAACTACCGAACGGAAAGCGTTTACTATGTTTCTCGTTACGCTGTATGTTGCAGGGATTATAGGTATCTCGACCTGCTGCTCGAGCTGTGCCAGAAGCACCTGAAGCTCTTTCTGCGTCCATGAGAGCTGTTTGAGAGCCTCAACGTTCGCGGTATCGAAACGACCGAGAGTTCCGAGTACCGCCTCAATGTCGTTAGCATACTCTACCTGAGCATCGGTAGAAGTGAACCACTTGATGAAATCCCATGCTGCATCGTAATCTTTACAAGCCGAGAAGATTATCGCGCCCGAGCCGGAAGAGTTAGCGGCGTGGTTTATAGTGCCGTCTTCCTGCTTTGTGCCCGGTACCATTGTGAAGCCCCATGCGCCCTTTATTTCGGGAGCTGTGGCAGCGAGCGTATTATAGAATGTATACGCCTGCAAGAGCACCGGCATCTCGCCTGTTCTGAATCTTGTCAGACCGTCGTAGGTCTGCTCGAAGCTGTATTTTGTATAGAACTCAGTCCACATATCGAAAGCTTCTATACACTTCTGGTCATCGAACGTTGTAGAGGTCTGCGCTTCGTTATAGAAGTTGAGACCCTGCTGCAAAACGAGCATTGCGAACGTATTGCCTGCTTCCGTTGTGGTAGGAACGGTGGTAGTACCGTTCTGAGTTACGTTTGCGGGAAGTATAAGACCAACGCCGAGGTTGTTTCTTTGCAGTGTCGGCAGTATGTTGATAAGGTCTTCCCATGTCTGAATGTCAGCAGCGCCGTCAATACCGTATTCATAAAGGATATCATCGCGGTAGAACATCATCGGGAATGTCTGCTGTATAGGCAGTGCATAAACGCCGCCGTTGTATGTATACAAAGTCATGGCATCTTTTGAATACTGCTTTATCTGCTCGTCATAGCCTTCAAATCCCGAAATGTCTATAACTAAGTCACGGGCTGCAAGCTGTATCGGGTAGTCGCCGCCCATAAACAGACCTATGTCAGGACCTTTTCCTGCAAGGGTGGATTCAAGTATACCGCCCTGAACAAGTTTAAGAGTTATCTTGGTCTTAGCTGTGGGGTTGTAGTCGTTCTCTATCATGGCTCTGACTACCTGCGCCTGGTCACGTCCGAGGGTTATCCAGCAGGACAGTGTATCGGCTTCACCCTCATGCTCGGAAAGCGAGTTGTAGTCTTCAAAGAAAGAACCTATAAACGCAAGGAAGTTGAACTTCAAACTTGCAAAGAACGATTTCTTAACGCTTGTAAAGCTTGCATCGGGGGCAGCTACCTGCACCATATCAAGCTCCAGCGGCTGCTCTCTGTAGGTGAGCATCCACGAAGAAAGCGCGGTAACGTTATCTTTTATCTGCTGCATAAGAGATGCTATCTTATAAGGTCTGTCTATGCACTTATCAAGTATGATAGCCATATCGTTGAGCGTTACAGCCTCGGTGCCGCCCGTACCCATAAGTTTGTCTACCTGCTTTTGCAGGTCTTTCAGCTGATCGCTGTATGTAGTAAAATCGGGTATAGAATTTGGCAGAACTACATCTATATTATAGTCGGTGTAGTCGTCCGGCTTAGGCCCTGTTATCTGAAGTATCTCTCTGTAATAGGTGTTTATAGATGAAACTATGGTATCCAGCTGATCCATTATCCTGCCTATCTCGCCCGGTACTGCTTCAAGTGTAAGCGTATGAGCGCCTGCTTCGAGATAGTAATAAACAGTATCACCGTTTGCGGTCTGCGGCACGGTAAGTGTCCAGTCGCTGGAGTAGTGGAATTTCAGCTGCTCTGACTCGGTATTCGGGCAAACGCCGTCGATATAGAGCTTTCTGTTAGAATAGAAACCACGCATGGTGTTCTGTCTTGCTCTTATGCCGATCTTATAATAACCTGCCTTGTCAACGTTGAAGTTCCATGTAACAGCCTGACCCGATTTTGCCCAGCTGTCCTTGCCTATGGTGTTATACTTTGTCTTGGTCGGGTCTGACGGTGAGGTCAGGTAAGAAGATCTGTCGGAAGTCGGGAACAGAGTTCTATCGCTCTTAGTGTCGGCTCTTTCGCCCTCAAGAGTGATAACACCCGCACCGTTTGCAGCCGCGAGATCGCTGTCCGACGGAGCAACGTAAGCTTCCGGCGTGGGCTCTTGACAAAGTTTGAAATACTCTATAGCAAATTTAGCCTTGCTCGATGTAAGGGTAACGGTATGCTTGCCCTTTGTGAAGTAAAAGTCCAGCGCACCGTTGTACAGACCGTCAACGTCCAGAAGATATCTCTCCTGCCACTGAACGCTCTCGACCTGACCCGGTCTTATATCGTTATCGTTAAAATCCTGCGTAATGGGGTTTTCGTTCACCCACACTTTGCTCAGTGTAAGTCTTGAACAGGTATCATACGGCAGTTTGCCGTCAACGGACATCTGAAATTCTATCTCGTTCTGAGTACCTGCCAGCGCTTCGTAAGAAAACAGTATGTTATACATACCCTCCGCAGGAACGTCCACCTCAAAACTAATTTCGCCGCTCTGGCTCTCCCAGTTAAGAATGTCCTGCTTTCCGTCCACCTGAATGACCTGAGCTTCTGTAGCGTCGCTCTTTTCGGTGAAGTCCTTTCCGTACACGGTAACTTCATCGGCAGGTCTCTGGGCATCGGCGTACTTTTCAAGATATTCGCCGTATGTCATGGCGTCTATCCTCGTTACCGTCGATATCGGGGCGTCCGACAATTCGCCGCCGGAGCCTTCATCGGTATCCGCTGCATAAGCCGAGACCGCTGACGTGAGCGCGATAACAAGTGCGGCAGTCATAGAAGTAATGCGCTTGAATCTACTCTTTTTCACATATATCCACCTTTCTGTATTGTATTTATAGGCAACGTTTCGCTATTTAGCGAAACCCACAATAAAATTTTTATCCGGACCTGAACACCACTATCCTGTCCTTGTCCTCACTTAGCTCTACCTTTACCTTTGAGCCGCCTTTTATTCCCAGCGTATCAAGGTATTCGCGCGGCAGCTGCACCCTGCCCGAACGGTCGAGAACTGCAAGCTCTTCCGAAACGGCTTCTTCATTCTCGCCGTCTTCAACCTGCTCGCCGTGTTCAAAACCGTCAAGACTGCTAAGTTCCTCGCTGTAGCTGCGTTTTCGTATGATTTCGGAACTCGTTCTTCCATCGCGTATCGCAACAACGCGGTCGATATGCTTTGCCAGTTTCACGTCATGCGTTACAATGACTATCGTCACGTTTTCCGACCTGTTCAGTTCTTTGAAAATATTAAGTATCGCGTTTGAAGTTTTCGTGTCAACGCTGCCCGTCGGCTCGTCCGCCAGAAGTATCTTCGGCTTGTTTGCCAGCGCAATTGCTATCGCTACCCTTTGCTGTTCGCCGCCCGACATCTGATCGAGCCTGCTGTTCATTCTGTGTTCCAGCCCGACTTTCTTCAAAAGTTCCTGCGCGCGTTTTTTGCGTTCGCTCTGCTTTTTCAGCAGCATAGGCATTTCAACGTTCTGCTCCGCGGTAAGGTACGGTATCAGGTTTCGCGCGTTGTTTTGCCACACAAAACCCACAACGTTCCTTTTATAATCTATGTAGTCCTTTTCGGTAAACTTCAAGAGATTGCGCCCGTCTATATAAAGGCTGCCTGCCGAAGGCTTATCAAGCCCGCCGAGCATATTCAGAAGCGTTGATTTACCGCTGCCCGAATTGCCTACTATCGCCATAAGCTCGCCGCGCCGCACTTCCAGGTCAAGCCCTTGCAGCGCAACTACTTCTATTTCGTCGGTCTTGTATATCTTCACAAGGTTATCGCAGGAGATTATAACGTCGTTGTCAATTTTCTGCTCATTCATATCAACATCACTCAACGATCTCACCGTCCTCAAGCGTATACACCTTGTCGGCAATGTCTATCATGCTCGGGTCATGCGTTGTCATGATTATGGTCATCTGCTGCTCGGATACAAGCTGCTTGAACAGTTTCACCACGTTAAGACCCGTTGCGGTATCCAGCTCTGCGGTGGGTTCATCTGCAAAGACTATCTGCGGTTTGTGCGCTATTGCCCTTGCTATTGCCACCCTTTGCTGTTCGCCGCCCGACATCTCGCTCGGTCTGTGGTACATTCGTTTTGCAAGCCCCACCTGCTCCAGAGCCTCTTTTGCACGTTTTGCCCTGTCGTCAGCCGAGAACTTTGCCAGCCGCAGCCCGAACTCAACATTCTCATACGCTGTCATGCTTGATATAAGCGCCACCGACTGGAACACGAACGCCATTTTCAGCCGCCGTATGTCATCGCACTTATTCTCAGAAAGCTTGGTTATATCCTCGCCCAAAAACAGCACATCGCCGTCTGTCGGTTTATCTAAAGCCCCGAGGATATTTATCAGCGTGGTCTTTCCGCTTCCGCTTCTGCCTCTTAGAATAGTAAGAGTGCCTTTTTCAACTTCAACGTTCACACCGCCCAAAGCCCTTACGACTTCGCCGCCGCCTATCTTAAATTCCCTTACGATATTATGCGCCGAAAGTATAGGTTTTTGGGCATTTTCAGCGACATTTTCCATGCTGACACCACGCTTTCGCAGACCCCTGCCAAAAGCGGGGTCGAATTTTGATATACGTTTTTTTGTACACTAAAGAAGCCTTCGCTTTAGTTTGTGCGATATGTTCAAAAAAAGCGATAGCTATCCAATATTATTATACCAAATTACCTAATCCGTTGTCAAGTCGCTAAAACGATTACTTAAAAATTTTTTCTTTGAACCAAATTCCTGCTTTTGTGCAAGGTGCAAGAACTTTTCAATATAATTTTGTAGAACATTACAAAAGTATTAGATCTTATGCAAAATGATTTTATCAATTCTTATAACTGTTAGATTTCTGCACATTTATTCCTTTTTCAAGGCACAAAAAATCTCTCCTCGAAAGCACGGGGAGAGATGCGCTGTTTATTTATTCCCTGCCGTCCCAGCAGTATGTACACAGGCAGTCGGGATCTATGCCTATCGCCTCTATCATGTCGTCCAGTCTGTTGTATTTAAGGGTGGTAAAATGCAGCTTTTTACGTATCTCTTCAAGCATTTCCTTATAATTTGTGCTTGTCGGGTCTGCATAATCGGAGAGCATTTCTTCAGCCTTATCGCCCTCTCTTTCAAGTATCACGCGCCTTGCAATAAGGTCAAGCTCCGATGTCGATCTTGAAAAATTCAGG
Source organism: uncultured Clostridia bacterium (assembly GCA_947629275.1). Taxonomy (GTDB): domain Bacteria; phylum Bacillota; class Clostridia; order Oscillospirales; family Ruminococcaceae; genus UBA7477. The sequence continues at coordinate 14,376 of CANRDG010000015.1, forward strand.
TACTTGCAGCCGAACAGCAGCGGCGCACACGCAGGTCTTACGTGAACTTCCTTTGCGCCCTTTTCGTATAAAAACTGTGTGGTCTCGCCAAGCTGCGTTCCGCGCACTATCGAGTCGTCTATTATAAGCAGGCTCTTGTCCTTTATAAATTCTGTTGCAGGCAGCAGCTTCATCTTCGCTATAAGGTTGCGTTTTTTCTGCGTGGGCGGCATGAACGAGCGCGGCCATGTCGGCGTATACTTTATAAACGGTCTTGCGAACGGCACGCCGCTTTCGTTTGCATAGCCTATCGCGTGACCCGTTCCCGAGTCAGGCACGCCTGCAACTATGTCGGGGAAGACCTCTCCTTTGTCGCGTATCGCCATTTTCTTTCCGCAGTTAGACCTTACTCTCTCTACCGAAACACCCTCATATGTAGCGCACGGGTAGCCGTAATATATCCACAAAAACGAGCAAATACGCATCTTTTTCTTAGGCTGCTTAACTGTTTCTGCGCCCTCGGCGGTCATGAACACCACTTCCGATGCGCCCAGCTCTCTTACCTTTTCATAACCGAGATTAAAAAACGCAAAGTCCTCAAATGAAACGCACCAGCCGTCGTCTTTCTTGCCCAGCACCAAAGGCGTTCTGCCCAATTCATCACGGGCGGCGTATATACCTTTTTCTGTCATAACAAGCATTGTCATCGAGCCGTCTATAACTTCCTGCGCGTATGATATGCCCTCTAAAATGGTAGATTTCTGATTGATAACGGCTGCCGTCAGCTCGGTAGGATTTATCTCCCCTCCGCTCATTTCAAGAAAATGCGTGTGCCCCTTGCTGTACACCATTTCAACAAGTTCGTCAACGTTGTTTATCTTTCCAACGGTCGCAATGGCGTAAGTACCCAGATGAGAACGCACCATTATCGGCTGAGGCTCATAGTCTGAAATGCAGCCTATGCCTATCTGACCGCACATTTTGTTCATTTCATCGGTGAACTTTGTGCGAAACGGCGAATTTTCTATATTGTGAATAGATCTGTCAAAGCCTGCCTTGCTGTCGTAAACCACCATGCCTGCACGCCTTGTGCCGAGGTGTGAATGATAGTCCGTGCCGAAAAAAACATCAAAAACGCAATCGGTCTTAGATACCGCGCCAAATAAACCGCCCATAAATTTTACCTCCTGAATTTGCCGACCTTTTCTTCAAGACCGACTTGCATAGAACAACATATTAAAAGTATAACATAATCTGCCGTCAAAATCAAGCGCCTTGTAAGATTTTCTGCAAAAGCAAGGGGAAAGCCGCCGAGCGTTCCCCCCATACTTAATATTATTCTTTATAGCCAAGTCCCAGTATCTGGAATTCCTTGTCCTCTGTGCCCTCGAGCATTTCAATGCTCACGGTGTACTCGAGGCTTTCGTCTCCCGTCGCTATGCTTGCAACAGTCGGGTCGCCCCAGCCACCCGAGGTCTCGCCGTTTACCAAGGTATCCTGCGAATTGCCGTTTTCGTCGGTGCAGGTAACTTTTACGCTTCCCATACCGCTGCCAACGGAGTTTTCCTTAAACAGCAGATACAGATCCGTTCCCTTAGCCTTGAAAACTATCGGCTCGTTTTTATCTGCACTGCCCTTGAAAGTCCAGCCCTTATCAAACGTATTGATATTGCTGCCTGCCTCCCAGCTGCCGAGGCTTTCGGGGGTAAGCGTGTCGCTCTCCATTATATGGCAGTTAACATACTGTTCGCTGTACATAGGTTCTTCGGGAAATACATACTCGCTCGGTTCTTCCGCCGCTTCTACCTGTTCAAAATAGTAACTTATCATATCGGTTACCATTTCATGACCGTGCAAATTCGGGTGCGAGCCGTCTTTTGAAAACTCTTTCCACGTCAGTTGACCGTTATCCATAAGGTACGTTATGCCGTCTGCATAGCTTATCATCGGCAGGTCATAATACTCGCCTATCTTCTTCATGCCGTCCTGTGCGGTGTAGCCGTCTTCCGTTCTTGCAAACAGCAAAACTATCGCAATATCGGGATTTTTAGCATATGCAGAACGTATTATGCCCTCATACGCTGTAAGATAATTTATATCCGTGCCGTCGTTTACCGCAAATTCTATAAACAGCACATCAGGGTCATTCACAAGCACATCTCTCTCCAGCCTGAAAGAGCCCAGTATCGAGGGCGTGCCGCTTAAACCTGCGTTTACATAATGCACCTTTTCGCCGTTCGTGCCGTACTGTTTCATAAACCATATATAAGTATTCGCGGCATAGCACTTTGCGGCGTTCACGGTGTAGCCCTCTGTAATAGAGCCGCCTATGAACGAAAGTGTCAGTTCTTCGCCGTTTTTCGCCCTTTCTATAACTTTCTTCATAGCGGCGGTATTGCCAAGCGTGCAAAGGCTCTTTTGCTTCATTATTTCGTAATACTCTTCATAAGTTTCGGGCTTCGGCTCGTCTGCCTGCGAAGATGTATCGGCACTTTCTGTAATGCTTTCAACATTGCTGCTGTCAGGCGTACTGTCTGCCACACTGCTTTCACCGTCCGTTGAGCTGCTTTCAGAGCTTCCCGAATTTCCGCAGCCGCACATTCCCAAGGTCATAACTGCTGCCGCTACCCCTGCCAAAATTCTTTTATTCATACTATCACTCCCATATATAAACGTTTACATGATATAAAAATCCCCCTGCGCAAAACAGGGGGATAAAGCCGTTCAGAATTAGTTGAGCAGCGACTTCTCGGTTTCCTTATCAAACAGATGTATTCTGTGAGGATCGATAGCAATCTTGATATGATCCTGAGGACGCGCGGTAGAACGAGGCGAAACTCTTGCGGTAAGGCTTATGCCCTCGCAGTTGATGTACAGATAGGTCTCAGCACCCATCATTTCGGTAACTTCTACTTCTGCTTCTACAACGCCTGTGGTAGCGGCAGCAATGAAGTCTTCCTCATCGTGCAGGCACTCGGGACGTACACCAAGAACGATCTCCTGATCTACGTGCGGCTCGAGAACTTCTGCATCAGCCTTTTCGTCGGGTACTTCAACATAGTACTTCTTGCCTCTGGTGGTCTTGGTATCCTCAGAGCCGAATTCTACGCTGTACTTGCCGTCGATCTTGCGGAGAGTACCGTCTATGAAGTTCATCTGCGGCGATCCGATAAATCCTGCAACAAACTGGTTTACAGGGTTCTGATAGAGGTTGGTAGGTGAATCGATCTGCTGAATGTAACCATCTTTCATAACAACTATGCGGTCGCCCATCGTCATAGCTTCTGTCTGGTCGTGCGTTACGTAGATGAACGTTGTACCCAGTTTCTTGTGGAGCTTGGATATCTCAGTTCTCATCTGCGCTCTCAGTTTAGCGTCGAGGTTGGAAAGAGGCTCGTCGAGCAGGAATACCTGCGGCTCACGTACTATCGCACGTCCGAGCGCAACTCTCTGTCTCTGACCACCCGAAAGAGCCTTAGGCTTTCTGTCGAGCAGGTGAGCGATGTCGAGTATTCTTGCAGCTTCTTCAACCTTTCTGGCTATCTCGTCCTTGGGCACCTTGCGGAGCTTCAGACCAAATGCCATATTTTCAAAAACAGTCATGTGAGGATACAGAGCGTAGTTCTGGAAAACCATCGCTATATCTCTGTCCTTAGGAGCGATGTCGTTAACGAGTCTGTCGCCGATATAAAGTTCACCTTCGGTGATCTCCTCAAGACCTGCGATCATTCTCAGCGTGGTTGATTTACCGCAGCCGGAAGGTCCAACAAGGATTATAAATTCCTTGTCCTTGATCTCAATGTTACAGTCGGAAACGGCAACGACGCCGCCGGGGTACTTTTTATAGATCTCTCTTAATGATACACTTGCCATCTCTTGAGAACCTCCAATATTTTTATTGCTAATCTGTACCTTTAGCTTATCGCTATACTATACTTTTAGCTATACTAATATAATACCAAAAAATTTGCAATACGGCAAGATGTTTTTTTACTAAACTTTAGAACATTCATTTATTTATATTGCCTAAATTCCTCCGCTCAGAAAAAGGGTGTGCCAAATTAGTATGCGATTTTTTCAATTTCTTTGTGCATTATTTCTATACACTCGCCAACTGCCAGATCTTCACGCAGCTGAATGTTTCCGATGCTCAACCGCTTAAGATAGGTAACTTTATTTCCCATTGCTTCAAACATTCTTTTTATTTGGTGATACATACCTTGGCAAAGCGTAACATAACAGCTGCTTTCGTCCTCGCCATTTTCAAGCTGCGCAGGCAGACATTTTTCTCCGTCCAAAACTATGCCCTGCTCAAACTTTTGCGCGTATTCCTCCCCTATCGGTCTTTCAAGCCGCACAAAGTACCTTTTCGGCACATGGCTCTTGGGTGAAAGTATCCTGTGTGCCAGCTCGCCGTCGTCGGTAATAAGCACGAAGCCCTCGGTGTCCTTATCGAGCCTGCCTGCCGGAAAAAGACCGCTGCGGCGCATATTTTCCGGTATAAGCGAAAGCACCGTAGGAGACAGTCCGTCCCTTGTGGAACAGACTACCCCCTGCGGCTTGTTGAGCATTATGTATATAAACTTTTTGTACTCTATCTTCTCCCCGTCAACGCACACTGTGTCGCATTCGGTGATCTTCATGTCGCTTTTCACTTTGGCGCTGCCGTTTACCGTGACTTTACCTGCGGCGCACAGCCTTTTAACGTCCGAGCGCGAAATATCGCCCCTCTGCGAGGATATGAACTTATCCAGCCTTATCATCTCTGCCATTTTTATACTTCCTAACTAAAATTCTACGCCGCCTTTGAACTGTCGTCTGTCGTCGTCTGTGTCTGCTCTGTCTGCTGCTCGGCCAAAGCATCGTCCGCACACGGCGTTGTGGTAACATCGGGAGCGCCTTCTGTAGTCTGCGTTACTGCGCTGTCTGTAGTTGCAGTGTCTGCCTTTGGCTTTTTAAGACCGTGCATAAAGCCGTCAAGCTCGGTGCAGCAAACGTCGCCGCCTATGAGCATACCGTCGCATATCATAAGATTCATCATGACGTTTTGCTCTCCCTCATAATTATACACCGGATACGAATAAATTTCAACCGTTCTGCCCTTATATTCCGAAAGGTCAAAACCCTGCTGCTTTTGCAGGTCGTTGTAATTTTTATACACTTCGTCAAATTGTTCGGGTATTATAACTATCCTGCAAGTGTCGTACTCGTCGGAAACCTTCCACCCGAGGTCTTTTATGAATTCCTGCCTTTGCGTTTCGTTTGTCATGCGGTAGGCAGCGGTCTTTTCCTGCGCGTGCTTAAATGCGAACAGCACCGCCGCAGCCGCGACTGCCACTATCGCCAGCACTGTTACAGCCGCCCAGAAACTTTTGATCTTTACAGTTTTGATAAACATAGTATTCCTCCAATGCTTGTTATGTTTGTACATTTGTGATACTAATCTATATGTCGCGCCGGAGGAAAATATACTTGCCTTTTCAAAACATTGACCGCCGCGGCATTTTATTCATATAATGTATCGAGATACCCTCAACAAACATTTGCTTTATTATAAAGGAGTTATTATGGATATATCACTTACTTTTCTTGTTATAGGCGGCGACCTGCGGCAGAATTTCTTAGCCGAGCGGCTCGCCGAAAAGGGCTGCACCGTGTATACTTTGGGTCTCAGCGGCGAACACCCTGCAAAGGGCTGTATTGCTGTAGATTCTCTTGAACAGCTGCCGTATTCGCCCGATGTTGCGGTGCTTCCGCTAGTTGCCTCAAACGACGGTGTGAACGTGAACGCGCCGTTTTCAGAATCTCCAGAAAAAGAAATACCCCTTAAAGAGGTATGCAGGCATCTAAAAAGCAGCGCTCTTATAGTCGGCGGCAAACTGAGCGGCGGCGTGCAGGATATTTTCCGCCAAAGCGGCAGAGAATTTGCAGACTATTTCACGCGTGAAGAACTCATCATTGAAAACTGCGTTCCCACCGCCGAGGGAGCATTGCAGATAGCCATTGAAAACACACCGAAGACCATTCACGGCAGCGATGTGCTTATCTTAGGTTTCGGCAACGTTGCAAAAGCCACGGCGCGCGTATTTGCGGCTTTGGGTGCAAGGGTACATATCGCGGCGCGCAAACAGCGAGATTTGGCATATGCAGGTACTCTTGGCTATATCGCCCTGCCCATGACATCTCTTGCAAAACATCTCGGCGGCAAGGACATTATAATAAACACCGTACCCGTGCAGCTGCTTGACGGCGAAAAACTTAAAAACATAGACCGCGACACGCTTATTATAGATCTCGCCTCAAAGCCGGGCGGTGTGGATCTTGCGGCGGCATCCGATCTGCGTTTGAAAGTAATATGGGCTTTGTCGCTGCCCGGCAAGACTGCGCCCGTGACCTCGGGCATAATAATCGCCGACACCGTTTTGAACATCTGCCGCGAAAGGGGGCTTTACGATGTATGAACAACTGGGTGGCTTGAAAGTCGGCTACGCTATGTGCGGCTCGTTCTGCACGTTTGAAAAATCGTTCGCAGCGGCACAGAGGCTAACAGAACTCGGCTGCGAACTTATCCCGATAATGTCGTTCAACGCATCTTCAATATCGTCGCGCTTCGGCAGCAGCGAAGAAAATACCGCAAAGCTTGAAAGCATCTGCGGCAGAAAAATCATTTCGTCTATCGAAGCTGCCGAGCCCATAGGACCGAAAAAGCTGCTTGACATACTGGTAGTTTCGCCTTGTACGGGCAACACCGCCGCAAAACTTGCAACAGGCGTTACCGACACGCCCGTGACTATGGCTGTAAAATCTCACATACGCAACGGCAGACCGGTGGTGCTTGCTATAGCCACAAACGACGCTTTGGGCGCAGCGGCTAAGAACATAGGCTTTTTACAAAACTGCCGCAATTTCTTTTTCGTTCCCTACGGGCAGGACGACTTTGAACACAAACCCAACAGCATGATAGCGCACTTTGAGCTTATCCCCGACAGCATATGCGCCGCGCTTGAGGGCAGACAAATGCAGCCTGTTATACGCCCGTACTGACATAAAAACACCCGACCGCAAAAAGTCGGGTGTAATGCTTTATCAGAATTTCAAATCCTTGAAACGCTCCATAGCCTGCTTGGTGCGCTCTCTGTCGCCGAAAGCCGTCAGCCTGAAATAGCCCTCGCCGTTTTTGCCAAAGCCCTCGCCGGGTGTGCCGACAACGTTCGCTTCTTCAAGCAGCTTGTCGAAAAATTCCCAGCTGCCCAAACCGTCCGGGCATTTGAGCCATATGTACGGAGAGTTTTTGCCGCCCGTGTAGTATATGCCCATCTCATCGAGCGTTGAAGCGATAATGTGCGCATTTTCGCGGTAATAGTCAATGTTCACCTTTATCTGCTTTTGACCTTCTTCGGTAAATATAGCCTCTGCCGCTCTCTGCACGGGGTACGATACGCCGTTGAACTTGCTGCCCTGACGTCTTCCCCACAGCTGCACCAAATAAACCTCGCTTCCGTCGGACGCTGTAACTTTAAGCTCTTCGGGAATAACGGTGTAGCCGCAGCGCATACCGGTAAAGCCTGCGGTCTTTGAAAGCGAACACATCTCAATAGCGCAGGTGCGCGCGCCCTCTATCTGGAAAATGCTTCTCGGCAATTCAGGCTCGGAAATAAACGCCTCGTATGCCGCATCAAAAATTATAACAGAGCCGTTCTTGTTTGCATAGTCCACCCACTTTTTCAGCTGCTCTTTTGTGTAAACAGAACCCGTGGGGTTGTTGGGCGAGCACAGGTAAATAATGTCTGCGTGAACATTTTCATCGGGCATGGCGGCAAAGCCGTTTTCTTCTGTAGAATCGGCGTATATGACCTTTCTGCCATTCATAAGGTTGGTATCTACATACACAGGGTAGGCAGGGTCGGTTATCATAACAACGTTGTCGTCGCCGAAAATGTCAACAATATTGCCGCAGTCTGCTTTAGCGCCGTCGTTTATGCGTATCTCGTCCGCCTTAACGTCCGCACCAAAGCTCTTGTAATACTTAGCGACTGCCTCTTTGAGAAAATCATAGCCTGCGCCGCTGTCCTCATAGCCGCGGAACGTCTCTTTAACGCCCATTTC
>CANRDG010000016.1 GCA_947629275.1 uncultured Clostridia bacterium
ATGGTCATGCGCGATGAGATACCCGACTCGAAAACGCAGATAGCGCTTCTGAAAGCTAAGAGATTTATTGACAGGGAGAAAATATCTTAATGGGTTTTTTCAGAAAAAAGGAAGAAAGCGGCTCTGCGGAGAGGGTGACGGGAAAGGTAAGTCACTTGATAGTAGGGCTGGGAAATCCCGGCGTGGTATACGAAGAAACGCGGCACAATGCAGGGTTCATAGCTGTTGACAGGCTGTGCGAAAAACTTGGGGTCGCCTGCGTGAGGGCGAAATTCAAGTCGATGTACTGCGAGGCGATGATAGGCGGCGAGAGGTGCGTTATCATAAAGCCGACGACCTACATGAACAACAGCGGCGAGGCTGTGGCACAGTGGGCTGATTTTTACAAGATCTCGCCCGAAAATATTCTTGTTATTTTTGACGACATAACGTTGGAGCCGTCGCGTTTGAGGATAAGGCGCAAGGGCAGCGACGGGGGTCACAACGGCATGAAGAGCATAATTCAGCTTGTGGGCAGCAGCGACATACCGCGCATTAGGCTCGGCGTGGGCGCAAAGCCCTCGCCGGAATATAATCTGGCGGACTGGGTGCTGTCTAAGTTTTCACAGCAGGAGTTAAAGCTTATACAAGAGGCTGCTGACAAGGCGTGCGCTGCAGCGGAGATGATAGTCAAAGGCGATGTTGACAAGGCGATGAATGAGTACAACTAGAAGCAAGAGGCAAGAGGCAGGACGAGCATTTTGAAAAGTCTGCGCAAAACTATAGAAAGCTATTTCTTGCCTCTTTCTAAACCGCAGGAATGGGAAGCAGGCGCAAATAATATTTTATAATGCTGAGAAATGGCGAAAAATGGCTGATCTTGTAAAGCTGCACGGCGGCTTTCAAAGCTAATATTCTGACATGACCGCGCCGCAGGGTACAAATAGGCTGCCGTTGGTTGGTGAGCAGGTGTACTTTTGCGGTGAGGGCTGCGCGCGGGAAAATCGCTGGAAGAATATACTGCTATTAGGTGCAAAAAATTAGATGCCGGAGGTCAGAAGTGTTCTCGCAGGTTTAGCGCGGTCTTGCTGTTCCTGCGGTTTACTTTTAGAAGAAAGAGGCAAGACGCGCGTTTTGAAAAGCTTGCGCAAAGCTATAGAAAGCTATTTCTTGCCTCTTATAAATCGCAGGTATGAAAAGCTGCCGCAAAGCCTTAAAAACCGTTTCTAACTTCTAACTTCTTACATCTAACCTCTAGCAGCGGAGCGCACGTTGTGTTTCGTGGGGCAAAACCTTTGAAACAATTATACTGTACATAAATTCTAACAGGAGAGAAAAATGGACAACATATTTTATCGCATTTGCGACAGGCTGCCGTTTTACACGGAGCTGAAAAAAGCCGTCATAAACGGGCACACGCCTGTTTGCCTGACGGGGGTATACAACATTCACAAGGCGCAGCTGGCACTATCGCTCTCGCGTCTTGGCTGCGTTTGCCTTATTTGTGATGACGAACCTGCGGCGCGGCGTTTTGTGGCTGACATCAACGAACTTGCAGGCTGCGAAAAGGCGTGTTTATTCCCATCAAAAGAGATAAGCTTTGCGCAGTTTGAGGGCATTTCTCACGAATACGAACAGCAGCGTTTGTCGGCGCTTTCAAAGATACAGAGCAAAAAATGCTCGGTTTTGGTAGCTACGGCAGAGGCTGCTTTACAGGCGTGCATACCGCCGCAGACACTTGAAAAATACAGCTTTGAGATAGCTCGCGGCGATGTTATATCTGTTGAAAAGCTTTGCAGAAAGCTTATAGATGCAGGCTACACGCGGTGCGATCAGACGGAGGGTGCGGCGCAGTTTTCGGTACGCGGAGGGATAATTGACATTTTCCCTGTAAATTACTCGCAGCCGATAAGAATAGAGCTTTGGGGCGATGAGTGCGACTGCATAACTTATTTTGACGTACAGTCGCAGAGGCGGACGGAGAGCATAGATGGGGCTCTTATTGCGCCTGCGAAAGAGATAATTTTCCCGTCTGATGAAGAATTTATTGAAAGAATAGAAAATGCGGCGAAGTCTACCAAAGGCAAAAACAAGGAGCTTGCGAAGAAGCATTTATATGATGATGCGCAGCTTATTCGCGGCGGCACGGCTCTTAGCTGCTGTGACAAATACTATTTGATGGCATACGAAAAGACATACTGTGTGACGGATTATTTCAGCGGCGGCATGGTGATGTTCTCGGAGCTTGCTAATTGCAGGCAGAAGATGCAGGGGTATTTAGGGCAGCTTACGGAAGACCTGAAAATGATGTACGCGGACGGGCTGATGTGCAAGGAGCTTGGTGAATTCTGGTTTGACGAGAGCGAACTTATCGAGAGGGCTAGCAGGCAGAGGCTCATTTACCTTGACACGTTTATGCGCGGACACACCGAAACGCCGATAAAAAAGCTGATAAATGCGTCGTGCTTTCAGACTTCGGGTTGGGGCGGTGATCTGAAACATCTGGTGGAAGAACTGAAGTCGCTTATAAAAAACGATTACTGCTGTGTTGTACTTGGCGGAAGCGAAAAGACGGCAGGGATAATGGTTTCGGATCTACGAGAGCAGGGCATAAGGGCTGCGCTTTTGGAGGATATTTCTGAAATTGCTTCGGGCATGGTATACATAAAGGCAGGAAGCGTTTCGGGGGGATTTGAATACCCAGATGCGAAAGTAGCGCTGCTAACGCAGATAAGGGCGATAAATTCAAAGCCGAAGACTAAGCACCGCTCAAACAAGGCAGGGGCGCTTAAAAATCTTTCGGACATAACGGAAGGCGACCCTGTAGTACACAGCGTATACGGAATAGGAAGATACGCGGGAATTTCAAAAGTTGAGACGGACGGGGTGACTAAAGACTACATAACTATAAAATATCTCGGCAGTGACACGCTGTATGTGCCTGTAACGCAGCTGGATCTTATTTCGCGGTATGTGGGCGGCGACGATGCGAACGTTAAGATAAACAAGCTGGGTTCGCCGACATGGAAAAACACCAAGGCGCGCGCCAAAAAAGCCGTTGAGGACATGGCGAACGAGCTTATTCAGCTATATGCGAAAAGGCATATTTCAAAGGGATATGCTTTTTCAGAGGACAACGACTGGCAGAGAGATTTTGAGGAGCGTTTTGATTATCAGGAGACCGACGATCAGCTTAGGAGCATTTCGGAGATAAAGGCTGACATGGAAAAGGCAGTGCCTATGGACAGGCTGCTTTGCGGTGATGTTGGTTTCGGAAAGACAGAGGTAGCGCTGAGGGCTGCGTTCAAGTGCGTTATGGATTCAAAGCAGTGTGCGATACTTGTGCCGACGACGGTTTTGGCGTGGCAGCATTATCAGACTGCTATACGCAGGTTTGAACATTTTCCGATAAACATAGAGCTTTTGAGCCGTTTCCGCACGCCGAAGCAGCAGTCAGAGATAATAAAAAAGCTCAGGCGCGGTGAGATAGATATAATTATCGGTACGCACAGGCTTGTTCAGAAAGATGTGGTATTCAAAGACTTAGGGCTTGCGATAATCGACGAGGAGCAGAGGTTCGGTGTAAAGCAGAAAGAGAGGTTCAAGGAGCTTTTCAGCTCGATAGATATTCTTACGCTTTCGGCGACGCCTATACCGCGCACGCTCAACATGGCAATGAGCGGAATAAGGGATATGTCTGTTATTGAAGAACCGCCGCAGGACAGATACCCTGTTCAGACGTATGTTGCGGAATACAACGGGGCTGTTATAGCACAGGCGTGTGCAAAGGAACTTCGCAGGGGCGGACAGGTATACTACATACACAACAGGGTAGACACTATATACCGCTGTGCGAATGAATTGCAGGAGCTTTTGCCCGAGGCTAGAATTGCAGTGGCACACGGACAGATGGACGAGAGGGAGCTTTCGGAAAAGTGGCGGCAGCTTATCGACCACGAGATAGATATTTTGGTATGCACGACGATAATTGAAACGGGCGTTGATGTGCCGAATGTAAACACGCTTATTATTGAAGATGCTGACAGGTTGGGACTTTCGCAGCTGTATCAGCTGAGAGGCAGAGTTGGGCGTTCTAACCGCAGGGCGTTTGCATACTTTACGTTCAGGAGGGGAAAAAATCTGACGGAAGTGGCTTCGCGGCGACTTGATGCGATAAGGGAGTTTACGCAGTTCGGGAGCGGTTTCAGGGTGGCAGTGAGAGATCTGGAGATACGCGGCGCGGGCTCGGTACTTAGCGGAAAACAGCACGGTCACATGGAGGCTATAGGCTATGATATGTACATAAAACTGCTCAATGAAGCTATTGCACAGGCAAAGGGCGAAGCGCCGAAAGTTACTTCGGAGGACTGCCTTGTTGACGTGGCTATAAACGCTTACATACCCGAAAGCTATATCGAGAGCCAGTCGCAGAGGATAGACGCATACAGGCGCATTGCAGGCATAACCGACGAGGAAGACAGTCTCGATGTTATAGACGAACTGGAGGACAGGTACGGAGAATTGCCGAAGTCTGCGAAGGGGCTTATAAAGGTGGCGCTTATAAGAAATATGTCGTCGCGGCTGGGGGTTACGGAAATATCTCAGCGCGGTGAAGTGTTGTATTTTTACGTTACGCGCCCGACCATGGGGCAGATACTGGCGCTGTTGGACAAGTACGTCGGCAGGATAAAGGTATCGCAGGAGGGTGTGGAGCGGCCGTTTTTCTCGCTGCGGCTTGAAAAGGGCGAACATACGATAGAGCTTATGGAAGAGGCTGTAAGGCTTATGGCGGATCACGAAAACGACGATACCGAGACACTTACATAAAAGGGGAAAAGTTATGAAAGAAAAGAAAAGGCGGCTGTTTAAAGTAATATTGCTGTTGCTGGCGGCTGTTATAGATGCGCTGCTGATAGTAGAGACGATATACTCAAACACGCACATAAGCGTTGACAGCTACGAATATGAAAGCGAAAAAGTACCGCAGAGTTTTGACGGATTCAAAATTGTGCAGATATCCGACTATCACAAGCACGGCGACGGTTTTGAACAGAAACTTGTGGGACTGGTATCACAGCAGCAGCCGGATATTATAGTTCTGACGGGGGATATGGTGGACTCGCACCTGACGGACATAAACGACACGATGATGTTTTTTGAGGACATATCAAAGGTCGCGCCATGCTATTTGGTATGGGGAAATCACGATATGCGGCTTACCGAAAAGCAGATGGCAAAGCTTACACAGTGCTGCGAGGAAAACGGTATCGAGATAGTAATGGAAAGGGCTGTGGACATTGAGAAGGGCGGCGAGCGTATAACGGTGGCAGGCTCTTACGGGTACACTGTGCCTATGGGGGAGTTTTCAAAGCAGCTTACCGAGAGCCCGTTTGTTGTATGGCTCAATCACTTCCCCGAAGATGCAGAGAAGATACTTGGATATAAGGCAGCGTATCTTGACGAAAACGCGGAGATGGTATGCGAGCCGTTTGCAGACCTTATGTTTTGCGGTCACGCGCACGGGGGACTTATACGTTTTCCGTTCAAGGACGGCATTTACGCGCCGGGGCAGGGGCTTTTCCCGAAGTACACGGGCGGAAAATACTATTTTTACCGCGGCGAGATGATAGTCAGCAGAGGCTTGGGCAACAGCGGAACGTCGCTCAGGCTGTTCGATGATTTTGATTTAGTTGTATGCACGCTGAAAAGCAAATAATGAGTTGGCAAAGAGCAGTGCAGAGCTGGGTTCGGCTCTGCGCTGCTGTAAAAAAAGCCGTTATCGCGGCGGCGGTAAACGACTTTTTTGATAATTTTCAATAAATTTTTGCCTTGCTCTTGATTTTGTCGGGGCAATGGGCTATAATAGTAACCGAAACAAGGCTTACGCGGCGTGATCTTCATAGTCGCTGTCGGTTTCTGCCTGAGCCTCAAGGCGGCGTTTGTTTTCGCAGCGGCGGGCAAGTTCCGCAAGGAACGAATACCACGAAGTTGTTATTATTATGCCGAGACCTACGATACATACAGATACATACATAAAAATTCCTCTTTTCTTAAAAATGATGTGTTTTTTCTTCTGAATATATGATAGCACATTAACTGTACGATTGTACGGACTGCAAAGAGAAATTTGTCGAAACGCGTACAATTTTGTGGACAGCAAAGGCTTGTTCTTTATAAAAGTATACTCGCGTATTATAAAATTATTCATATATGGTAAATACTTGAAGATGAAAGGATAGATTGTTATGAACATATGGCACGACATATCACCCAAGCGGATACACAAAGACGAATTTGACGCGGTGATAGAGATACCGAAAGGCTCGAAGATAAAGTACGAGCTGGACAAGGAGACGGGTTTTCTGAAGATGGACAGGATACTGTACACTTCGACACACTACCCTGCAAACTACGGTTTTATACCGCGCACCTACGCTGACGACGGCGACCCGCTGGACGTTCTGGTGCTGTGCTCGCAGACGCTGGCGTCGCTCTCGCTGGTGAAGTGCAGACCGATAGGGGTCATAAAGATGATGGACAACGGCGCGGCGGACGAGAAGATAATCTGCGTGCCGATAAACGATCCGACCTACAACGTATACACCGACATAGCGCAGCTGCCGAAGCACATTTTTGATGAAATGTCTCACTTTTTCTCTGTATACAAGCAGCTGGAGGGCAAGGACACGGTGATAGACGAGATACAGGGCGAGGAAAAGGCAAAGGACATTGTAGAATACTGCATTGCGAATTACATAGAGAATTACTGCAAATAGAAGCAAGAAATTGTTTATTATAGTTTTGCGTAAACTTTTTAAAACGCTCGTCTTGCCTCTAACTCTAAATCGCTGGAATGGCAAGTTGGCGCAAACGTTATAAAACATTTCTAACCTCTAACCTCTCACTTCTAACTTCTAATAGGGCAAGAAGTTGGGACTTGTTGCTTTGTTTGGCGTTCTCTCAGAGAATGCGGAAAGAAGGCGTTGCGCGATAACAAGGAAAATCCCTCTCTTGCAAGGGATTAGCGTTCCCTTTGGGAACGCCTGAAGAATTATTTCGCATTTAATTTTTGAGACGAAATAATTCTTCCAGCGGTCGTTTAAGACCGCTGTCCTCATTGTGAAATAGTCCACCGGACTATTTCACAATTCACCTTTTTCGGAGCGCACGCTGTGTCTTTGTGGGGTGCCGCCCCACACCCCGCGACCCTTTTGAAAAAGGGTCGATCGAAAACTTTTATTTTCTTGACAAGATTTTATAGTCAGCGCAAACGTTGAAAATACATTTCTTGCCTCTTGCCTCTAATGGTAAAGCGCAGTAGTGAAAATTTTCCGCGAAATTTTCAAGAGCATTTCTAACCTCTAACTTCTAAATTTCTAATAGCTGGTGTTAATTTTGGACAGAATAGACTTTTTCAGAGATCTTGCGGTGATAATCGTCACCGCAAAAATATTCGGGCTTTTGGCTCAGAAACTTAAAGCCCCTCAGGTCGTGGGCGAGATAGTGGCAGGACTTATCATAGGTCCATTTTGTTTAGGCTGGGTACAGCAGTCTGATTTTCTTTCGATGATGGCTGAGATAGGCGTTGTACTTTTGATGTTCGGCGCAGGTCTTGAAACAAACATGAAAGAACTGCTGATAACGGGTCCGAAGGCGTTGCTGGTTGCTACGGCAGGCGTATTTGTACCGATGGCTGGCGGAACGCTGCTTTACAGCATATTTTACGGTTTTTCAGAGATAGGCAGCACGGAGTTTTTCAGGGCAATATTCATAGGCACGATAATGACTGCGACGTCGGTGGGAATTACGGTACAGACGCTTAAAGAGCTTGGCAGGCTGAAAGGCGAGATAGGCACGCTTATCATGAGCGCGGCGATAATAGACGATGTTATCGGCATAATCGTGCTGACGTTCGTAATAGGTTTCAAAGACCCTGCGACGAAGCCGTCGCAGGTGGTATTGAGCACGGGACTTTTCATACTTTTCAGCGCGGCTGTGGGAGTGACGACTCACTACATTTTCAAGCTTATAGACAAAAGATACCCTCACCGCAGGCGCATACCGATACTGGGGCTTGCGCTGTGTATGTTTCTGGCGTTCGCGGCGGAGAGGTTTTTCGGCATTGCTGACATAACGGGCGCATACGTTGCGGGGCTTATTCTTTGCAGTCTTATAGATTCGGAGTACATAGCGCGCAAGGTGGACGTAAGCTCATACATGATATTTGCGCCTGTATTCTTTGCCAGCATTGGCTTGAAAACGCAGTTTGACGGTTTTACGAGCGAGCTTGTGCTGTTCTCGATAGGATTTGTATTTGTGGCTTTGATAACGAAGATCATAGGCTGCGGACTGATGTCTAAAATACTTGGTTACAAGCTGAAAGACAGCATGAAAGTCGGCGTGGGCATGATGACGAGGGGAGAAGTGGCTTTGATAGTATCGCAGAAAGGGTTATCGGTAGGACTTCTGGACGCGAAGTATTTTACATCTGTAATACTTCTTATAATGGTATCTTCAATACTAACGCCGATAATACTGAAACTGCTGTTCAAGGGAGAGCCTTTGCCCGAGGAAGAGGCGCAAAGTACAGCGGTTCAAGGAGACGTTGAGGCACAAGGAGATGCGGCGGAGTGACATATATAAAAGGTATGGAAGACCTGCACACACATTCGCGGTTTTCAGTTGACAGTGATGCAGATGTTTTTGAGATGATAGAAAAGGCTGTTTCACTGGGGCTTAAAGCATATGCCATAACAGACCATTGCGAGGTGAACAGGTGGTACACAGAAGAATATTACGGCGGCACGAAGATATATCCGTACTTTGATTTTAAGGGCGATTACGAACGCTCGGTGTCATTTATAAGCGGTATAAAAGAAAGATACAAAGGCAGGATAGAGCTTTTATGCGGCATAGAGCTGGGGCAGGCGCAGGAAGAACCCGAAATTGCTCAGATAGTTGTTGACGACAAGAGGATAGACTTTATTTTAGGCTCTGTTCATCAGCTGCCGAAGACGGAGGATTTTGCATTTTTAGAGTACGGCGAGATGACGCGGGCGGAGGCTGAAGACCTGCTGGAGCGGTATTTTAAAGAGATCGACAGGTTATGCGCATGGGGGAAGTTTGATTCGCTGGCGCACCTGACTTATCCTTTGAGGTACTACATAAAAAACGGTATTGAAGTTGACACGGCAAAGTTTGACGGCATTATTGAAAGCGCGCTGAAAAGGCTCTCTGAAAACGGCAAGGCATTAGAGATAAACGGTTCGGGTATACGTCAGGGGGCAGGTATGACTTTCCCGACGGTAAAGTACGCAAAGATGTTCAGAGATGTGGGCGGAGAGATGATAACCCTAGGCTCTGACGCGCATTATGCAAAAGACGTTGGTGCAGGCATTTACGAGGCGGCTAAAGAAGTGAAGGCGGCAGGTTTTGATAAAGTGGTATATTTTAAGGAAAGAAAGCCGATATTTATTGATATATGACTTTTGTAAAAATACGTTATATGAAAATTGTGTGAAATGATATTTACGTCTATTGATTTAATTACAAAAGTATGTTACAATATATAAAACAAGTTAAACGGCGCTATTGAGGGAGGCTGACAAATGGCTGATTACAGAGGCAAAAAGTGCTTGATATGCGACAAAGAGTTCAAAGAGGGCGACGACATAGTTGTATGCCCTGACTGCGGCACGCCTTATCACAGGGAATGTTACCTTGAAAAGGGCGAATGTGTGAATTACGAGCTGCATGAAAAGGGCGGTTCGTGGCAGGCAGAGCAGGACGAGATAGAAGACCGCAAACGCCGCGAAAACTCGGGGAGCGATATTCGCTGCCCCAGGTGCGGCGAGAACAACCCCGGCAGCGCGCTTTTCTGCAACAACTGCGGTCTGCCGCTTGGCATGAAACAGCAGGGGGCGCAGCAGAGTTTCAATGATATGGGTCAGCAGGGCGGCTACGGCAACATGGGCGGCATGGGCGCGCCTTTCGGGACTTTTTCGACGGTGAGATTTACGCCCGAGAGCGACCTTGACGGCAACACGCTTGGCGAATACGCAAACTATGTGGGCACGAGCAGGAGCTATTTTATGACGCAGTTCATAAGGTTTACAAAGTTTGCGAAAAAGGCAAGTTTCAGCTTTGTGGCGTTTTTGTTCCCCGAGTTTTATTTCTTTTACAGGAAGATGTACAAAGAGGCGATACTGGCGTTTTTTGCGATGCTGGTGATGTCTTTGCCGAGCATGATATTTATGTTCCAGTCGGGCGGCGAATATGCAAAAATGCTTGCCGGGGCGGGAATGAGCTTGCCAGGCGTTCTGATGAATGATATAAACACCAAAGCAGGCTGGTTCAACACGGCATACAATGTATGCTATTTCGGGACGTGGATCTTTCAAGCGGTATGCGGAATTTTTGCAAATTTCTGGTACTACAAAAAGGCTAAAAAGGACATCGGCAGGATAAAGAGCGATGGTCTTGGCAGCGATGAGATAGCGCGCAAAGGCGGCACGAGCATAGGTCTTATGATACTGGCGTTCGCGCTGTACATGGCGATGACGATAGGACTTTTGGTGCTTGTGCATTACAGGGCTGAGATTGGTTTGTAAATTGTTGAAAAAATGCTTGACAAGCAAATTTATTTGTGATATAATATTCAGTACGGCAAATTTGAAGTGCCGATCCCTTGCTCACATACACGTGTGGGCTTATTTCCAAAAGGAGGTGTGTAGGTCATGGCAAAGTTGAGCGAAAAGTATGAAGCTATGCTGGTTTTCAGCGTTAAAAACGGCGAGGACGCCGCTAAGGCTCTTGAAGAAAAGTTCGATGAGATGATAACTGCCGCAGGAAGCGACGTTACAAAGGACGAATGGGGCAAGAGAAAGCTCGCTTATGCTATCAACTACGAGACGGAAGGCTTCTATGTTGTGTGGAACTTCTCGGCTGCTCCCGATTTCCCTGCGGAGCTGGAGAGAGTACTCAACATAACTGACGGAGTGCTGCGTTTCTTAGTAACGGTGGCATAAAAGAGTACGGACATTCATGAAAGGAAGAGTTATATGCTGAACAGAGTTATTTTGATGGGTAGGATCTCGCAGGATTTGGCGCTGAAACAGACTCAGTCGGGCGCTTCGGTGCTGACTTTCAATATTGCTGTTGAACGCAGTTACACAAAGCAGGGCGAAGAAAGACAGACTGATTTTATCACTTGTGTGGCATGGCGTCAGCAGGCGGAGTTTATCAACAAATACTTTGCCAAGGGCAGAATGATCGCTTTGGAGGGCAATCTGCGCACCAGAAATTATGATGACAAAAACGGCGTAAGGCATTACGTTACAGAAGTTTTTGTTGACAGTGTTTCATTTACCGGCGAACCCAAGAGAGAGGGCAGCTTTGAGAGAGATTACTCAAACAGCTACAGCGCTCCGCAGGCTCAGTCTGCTCCGTCTTACGGCAGCGATAACAATAACTCCTCAGCCACCGCTTCGATAGGCACGCTTTCAGATTTTGAAGACGTTATCGGCGATGATGACGCGCCTTTCTGAAAAAGTAAAAAGGTTTTATAACGACTGCGAACGCTGAAATGGAGTGAATATTATGGAAAAGACAGTCAATGCAAGAGTACAGAAAAGATCGCGCAAGAAAGTTTGTCAGTTCTGTGTTGACAGGACGGAGAAGATCGACTACAAGGATACGGCAAGACTCCGCAAGTGCATGACGGAAAGGGCTAAGATACTTCCGCGCCGCGTAACAGGCACGTGCGCTTATCATCAGAGAGAGCTGACTTCCGCCATAAAGAAGGCAAGACACGTAGCTCTGCTCCCTTATGTTGCAGACTAAACTTTGAAGATCGGGGCTGTATCTTTGTGATACAGCCTTTGTTTTTACTAAAGCAATTTTTGGGGCGTACTTCTGGCTGAAATTATGACTTGAAAAAATGCTGTGATTTTGGTATAATCTTTTTATGAGGGACATTTTGTGTTCTTGACAAAAGGAGTATAACTATACGTTTATATATAAAAAGAGAGGGATAAAAATGCAAAGAAACGACACGCCGTTTTCTAAACGCGACAATATAGACATGACCGTAATACCGCTGAAAGGTGTTGTTATCATGCCTTTTATGACGGTGCAGTTTGACGTTGAGGGCAAGCTGTACATAGAATGCCTTGAAAGAGCTATGAAAAATGACAGCGCGGTATTTCTGACGGCGCAGAAGGATATTCTTGAAGAAGACGTAAACGATGTGAGCCAACTGTATGAGATAGGTGTGATCTCTGAAATAAAGCAAATAGTTAGGGGTCACGACGGCAGCGCGAGGGTGCTGGTCCAGGGCATACAGAAGGCTCGGCTGAAAAGTCTGTTCAGAATGTCAAGGTCTATAACGGGTGTGCTGACGGCTGAGGACAACTACGGAAAAGAAAGCGATGACGAGGATATGTCTGCTGCGGTGCGCAGAGCAAAGCTTAGTTTCTCGGCTTACAGCAGCATGATGCCGAATATTTCAAAACGGCTGATATACAGCGTTATGGCGGCAAAGGACAATATCGATGTATTTGAGAGGATAGTTTTTAACATAAATCTGCCATTTGACGACAGGCAGGCGATACTGGAGGAAAATTCTCTTTATGACAAGCTGGTAAAGCTTTCTCTGATACTGGACAAGGAAGCAGAGATGGTAAAGCTTGAAAAAGACCTCGAAGAGAGAGTAACACAGAGATTTGAAAAAAACCAGAAAGAGCAGTATTTAAGAGAGATGAGAAACGCTATCTCGCAGGAGCTTGGCGAGATAACTATGGACGACGAATACGAGGACGAGGACAGCTACATTGACAAGATAGCTGACTTAGGGCTGCCGCAGGAATGTGAAGACAAGCTGCTTTCGGAATTCAAGAGAATGAGGAGAATGCCGCCGTCTTCGCAGGAGGCTGCGCTTATTTCAGAATATCTTGACACCTGTCTTGCACTGCCGTGGAACAAGTCTTCGGAAGAAGTTTGCGATGTGAACAGGGCGAGAGAGATACTTGACCGTGATCACTACGGTCTTAAAAAGGTAAAGGAAAGGATCTTAGAAAACATTGCGGTAAGGCAGCTTTCTGAAAACAATGTGAAAGGGCAGATAATTTGCCTGCAAGGTCCTCCGGGCGTGGGAAAGACTTCTATCGTTCGTTCTATAGCCGAGGCGCTTGGCAGGAAATATGTGAGAGTATCGCTGGGCGGCGTTAGAGACGAGGCTGACATCAGGGGTCACAGAAAGACGTACATAGGCTCGATGCCGGGCAGGATAATGGACGCACTGAAAAAGTGCGGAACTAACAACCCCGTTATGCTGCTGGACGAGATAGACAAACTGACTGCTGACGCGCACGGCGACCCGAGCTCGGCGCTGCTTGAGGTTTTGGACTCGGAGCAGAATGTGGCGTTCAGAGATCACTACATTGAGCTGCCCTTTGACTTAAGCCATGTGATGTTTATTACCACTGCGAACACGCTGGACACCATTCAGCCGCCTTTGCTTGACAGAATGGAAGTTATAGAGATTGCGAGCTACACGCGCGAGGAAAAATATCACATAGCGAAAGAACATCTGATACCGAAGCAGATAGCTGCGAACGGGTTGAAAGCGTCGCAGGTAAAGCTGGCGGATTCGGCTATATACGCGCTTATTGATCACTACACGAGAGAAGCAGGCGTAAGAAAGCTGGAGAGGGCTATTGCATCTCTTTGCAGAAAGGCTGCGGCAGTGCTTGTTTCGGGCGAGAAAAAGACGGTAAGCTTTACGGCGAAGAACATTACCACATATCTTGGTGCGCACAAATATCTGCCTGACGATGTTGGCAAGAAAGACAGGATAGGCGAAGTAAACGGTCTTGCGTGGACGTCTGTTGGCGGAGTACTTATGCCGCTCGAAGTGCTGGTGCTTGACGGCAAGGGCACTGTGGAGGCTACGGGTTCTTTGGGCGATGTTATGAAAGAGAGCGCTAAAATTGCGGTATCTTATTGCAGGAGCGTTGCGAAAAAGTACGGCATTGACCCTGATTTTTACAAGAACAAAGACATTCACATACACGCGCCCGAGGGGGCTGTTCCGAAAGACGGCCCGAGCGCGGGCGTTACGCTGGCGACGGCTTTGGTATCGGCGCTTTCAAAAACGCCGGTGCGGCACGACGTTGCCATGACGGGAGAGATAACCCTGACGGGAAAGGTGCTTGCGATAGGCGGACTTAGAGAGAAGTCTATGGCGGCATACAAGGACGGTATCAAAACGATAATAGTACCCAAGGCGAACAGCGGAGACCTTGACGAAATAGACGACACCGTTAAAAACGGCATAGAGTTTATCTTTGCGGAGGAAATAGACAGGGTACTCGATACGGCTCTTGTTTGCAAGGAGGAGAGCGGAAAGCGCACGGCTGAAAAGAAACGCGCGGCAGGCACAAAGAGAAACACTGCCGAAGAAAAGCCTGCGGTGCTGAAGAATTCATAGAGAAAAAACATTATCATTTTGACAGACTACGGGGCGGTTTTGACGTATGAAAAGAAAAGCGGCGTTTGCTGTTGCATTAACGGTGATATTGAGTTTTTCGGGCTGCATAAAGACTGACGAAGCGGCGAAAGAAGCGTATTTTTACGCTGCCGCCGGTGATGTCCTTTGCCCTGAAACAGATATTGCGGACGAAAATGCAGGGGCAGGCGCTGTTTCTATTATTCCTGCGGCAGAGGAAAACATTATAAACTACGCACAGCTGGCAATTGTAGAACTTGAAGAGCAGCGCAAAAAAGAAGAGGATCTTGCAAAAAATAGAGTTGTTATAAATGTGGACAACATTTTGCAGCTTCCGCAGCTGCCGACGGGGTGCGAGGCGGTATCGCTGACGATACTGTTAAATCATCTGGGATTTAAAGTTGACAAAATGACTATTGCGGAAAAATATCTGCCGAAGCAGGCATTTTACATGAAAAACGGCGTGCTTTACGGCGCTAATGTGGTGAACACGTTTGCGGGAGACCCGAGGACTTCGTATTCATACGGGTGCTTTGCGCCGTGCATAGTTACGACTGCCAACAACTATCTTAAAAGCCACGGCTCGGACATGGAGGCGCGAGATATTTCGGGCGAGCATTTAGAGCAGCTGTTTGAAAAGTACATAGACAAGGGACAGCCCATACTTATATGGATAACGAGCAACGAACTCAGCGAGCCTTATAGGGCGGAACAATGGGTTACAGCAGACGGAAAAAAGATAAACTGGCTGCGAAACGAACATTGTGTTGTACTTACGGGATACGACAGGGAGAAAAAGCTGGTGTATGTTTCAGACCCGCTGGTTGGAAACACGAGTTATGACTATGATAAGATAAACCTGAGATACGAGCAGATGGGCTGTCAGGCGGTAAGCATAGAAGAGAGGGCGGACGGCGATGACACGGAAAGAACTTGAAAATTACATAGCCGAAAAATACCACACGGACGGTGATATGCCGTGGGAGGGCGAGACGCACGAGGTATTTCGGCACGCAGGGAACAAAAAGTGGTTCGCGCTGGTAATGAACATACCGAAAGTGAAGTTGGGCTTGAAAGAAAGCGGCAATTTTGACATACTGAATGTAAAGTGCGACACGCTTATGATAGGTTCTTTTTTGGGGGAGAAAGGGTTTTTCCCTGCATACCACATGAACAAGAACAATTGGATAACCATGGCTTTGGACGGCAGTGCGGACGGGGAGAAAATACGGCTTCTGCTGGACATGAGCTACGACATGACCGCTCCTGCGGCAAAAAGAAAAACGAAGAAATAAACATCGAAAGAAGTGAGGATATGAACTTTAACAATGCTGAATTTGCTGCCGCTTACGGAAGCTATGCGCAGATGCCGAAATCTGACAGGGCGGAGGTAGCTTTTTCGGGAAGGAGCAACGTTGGGAAATCCTCACTGATAAACAGGCTGATGAACAGAAAGGCTTTGGCGAGGGTGAGCGCTGTGCCGGGCAAGACGGCGACTATAAACTTTTACAAGGTTGCTGATATTTACGCTGTTGACCTGCCGGGATACGGCTACGCAAAGGTGGCAAAAGGCGAAAAAAAGCGTTGGTCGGGGCTGATAGGTAACTACCTTGCGGACGTGGACAGAGACCTGCGTTTGGTGGTACAGCTTATTGATATGCGCCACGCGCCGAGCAGTGACGACGTTGACATGATAAACTACATGATAGACAGCGAGATACCGTTTATAATTGCGTTTACGAAGGCAGACAAACTGAGCGGCAGAGAGAGGAGCGCGCGAATGGAGGCTTTTGCGGGCGAGATACCCTGCTTTGAGGACATAACGAGCGTTGTGACCTCGGCGGAGAGCGGAGAGGGGATCGAGGCTCTGCGCGAAATTATAGGCGATGCTATAGGAGATGAGTGACATGGGGAAGATGACTTCCGCCAAAAAAGTATACATAGGCAACGCGATATACACGGCTCTTTTTGCGTGGTTCTTTTTCAGACCGTTTCAGGTGGGCTTCAAGCTGTTTGCAGGGCTTATGGGCAAGGCGGCTTCGGGCGGAGAGATATTCATAGGCTTGCTGATATGGGCGTGCGTTATAATAATGCTTTTACTGACAGAGATAGCTGTATACTTTACTTTTCGTTTTTGCAAAATAAAAAAATCGAGCTTTGCGCTGTGGGGTGCGGTGGCGTTTTTTGTGGTAACGCTTTTGCGGACTTTATACGCGGTATTGCAAAGCTGGGGATAAAAAGAGACCTTGCAGATAAATGCAGGGTCTTGTGTTTTATATAGCGCTGTCGCGCGCGGACAATTGCGGTTTACTTGTCTTCGCTGTCGAGGGTGCGCTTTTTTGTACCCTCCACAAAGTCGAGAGGCAGGGTACACAGCACGCCTGTATTTGGCATTGAAAGGTCGCCGACGGTGCGGTATATGACCTTTCTTGCAATATCGAGCTGATCGTCTTTGATAATGGAGATGATAGTGTGATTGTTTTCCTCGGTATTGAGGAGCGCTTTTATAGATGCGCTGAAAATATTGCTGCCCATTCTTGAAAGGGCGACTGCAAGACCTGTGGATTCTATGATAGTTGCGCCTTTAAGCCCTGCCGCGGAAAAGCCCTCAAGCAGTTTATCGAGCACATCGTTTTTATTTAGTATGAATATCATAAGTTTCATTTTTGTCATCTCCGTCTGAATATTTATATATGTGTGTCAGCTAAGGTAGCCGTCAAGCTGGGATATAAATTCATCGCTTATTTCAAAAGTGCCGTCTTCGTTCCAGCCGCCTGTCGGAGTCAGCGAATATGCAGGCGACGAGGAGTTTTCTATAACATACACTATAGCGTTTTTCATTTTATTATAGTCTTCATTCGACATATTCGTATCGGCGCCTGTATACTGCTTTTTGAAAACGAGGTCGATGTTGTTCCTTGCATACTCGGTATGGCTGAAAAATGCGTTTGCAGATGAAGCTGCTATTTCTCCCGAAAGTTTCATATTTGTAGAATAACCGCCTATAAATTCTTCGTTTGAAATAAGCGCTACAGCGGTATCGCCGTCTACGGAAATTTTATCGTCGCGCTTATACTGTATATAGTTATCGGAAGCCTTATCATACATTTCAAAGTCTTCAAGCAGCGTTATCATCGAGTTGCCCATAAGGTTTATGACTTCTGAAAAAGTGGTGTCGGACATTGTCATATATTTCTCTATTTTGATGTTCAGCAGCGTGCCGACCTGCCCGGTCATTTCGCCTATGCCCGATTGTTGATACACGTCTTGCAGGGTGCTTTCTCCGCACTTGGTATACGGTGAGAGCGGTATTATGACTATTTTCTGCGTTGACGGCATGAATTTGGTTATAACTATTGAAAGCAGTTTGTTCTGGCTGTTGGATACGGTATAGAGTATGGTTGACGAATCGTCTTCGGAATAGGTGGTCTGAACGCTTTCTTCTGCTTCGGAATTTTCGGCTTCCGCGCCGGGTACAAAGTTTTTTATGGCAAGAAAGCCTATTACGCCGAAAACCACAAGAAATACGGCAAGCGCGACGGCATATACCACGGCGACTGTAACGCCCGAGTTTTGTTTTTTTGCAGACATATTATTCTCCGTTCCTTTAAATTTTTATCTGTTCATAAAAAATTGCTTTTGGGTACTTGAATATTATCTTAAATAGGTGTAAACTAGAAACAGCGGGTCTTACGCAAAGAACATGGGGGCGTTTTCATTGAGATCTATAACATGATGATCGACGCCCTGCTTTTTAGCATAGTTTACAGTCATGCCGGTTCCGCTGTGCTTATCGCTCATAACGCCCAGCACGAACGACGAATGATCGACCATGAACATATTGCGCTTTCTCATACAGTTGTCAGAGTAATTTTCAGAAACATAGACGACCTGCTTTGCATCTTCTATCACTGTATGAAAAAGCCATAGGTCAAGCCCTTCAAAGTCTTCGCCGTGGCCGCGATAGGGCATAGCGCATATAACTTTAAGATAGGGATAACGTTTTTTCATATCAAGCACCAGCTGCGCCGCCCAAAGGTCTATGCCGCGCTGCATACCCGTTATGAAAGTATCGTAGCCTTGTTTGGTCACAAGGTCGGATATATGCAGAGCCACCACGCTGAGAAGCCTTTTCATGGGTTGGCTGCCAAAGGATATGCCGCCGTATATTTTTTCGGGTCTGTGACCTGTAAAGCAGCAGGTCTTTGATCTGTCATTATCCAGTGTTACTATATTTATCAATCCTTACTTATCATCTATATTATAGGATAACACATTCACGCAAATTTTTCAATAGATTATTTTTGATTTTTGATAATTTTTTCACAACTTATAAAGGAGAGAAGACAATGGAATATCTTAAAAGGGCATGGGCAGAGATAGATCTTGACTGCCTTGCCGAAAACTACAGAAACTACAAAAAAGCCGCGGGGTGCGAGATAATGTGCGTAGTAAAGGCGGACTGCTACGGTCACGGGGACAGGGCGGTAGTGCCGTTTTTGGAAAATGAGCTGGGGGTCACAAAGCTTGCGGTATCCAACATCGAGGAGGCAAAACGCCTGCGCGACATGGGGGCGCGCTCCGACATACTGATACTGGGCTACACGCCGCCCGAAAAGGCGGACGAACTGAGGCAGCTTGACATAATACAGGCGGTGACGGAGCTTTCATACGCTAAAAAGCTTTCGGAAAACCTGAGCGGCGGCTGTGTAAGAGTACACATAGCTATAGACACGGGCATGACGAGGATAGGCTTGCACGGGGGCGTTGAAGAAACGGCAAGTCAGGCGGCTGAGATAGCAAACATCGTCGGCATACGCGCGGAGGGGCTGTTTACGCATTTTGCTGTGGCTGACAGCGACGATGAAGGCGATATTTCATACACAAAAGAACAGATAGGTAAGATAAAGGCTGTGGCTGAAAGGCTTTCAGAAATGGGGATAGACATTCCCTACGTGCATTATCTCAACTCGGCAGGTGGGATATACCACAACGACGGCGGCTCTGCTTTCGCGCGGCTGGGAATAATTCTTTACGGGCTTATGCCCAACTTCTCTCTGCCTGTGCCTATGGAACTGAAACCTGTGATGTCTTTAAAAGCGACGGTGGCGCAGGTAAAGGAGATAGGCAAGGGCGAATACATAAGCTATGGCAGGACTTTCTGCTCTGGGAAGCCGATGAAGCTGGCGACTGTTACTATAGGCTACGCGGACGGGTACTCGCGGCTGCTTTCAAACAAAGGCGAGGTGCTTATTCACGGCAAGAGGGCTAAGATAGTCGGCAGGGTATGCATGGATCAGCTTATGTGCGATGTTACGGGGATAGACGTAAGCGCGGGCGACACCGTAACTCTTATAGGAAAAGACGGGGGAGAGCAGATCACTGCGGACGAGCTGGCTTCTCTTTACGGAACGATCGGGTACGAGGTGGTATGCCTTATATCAAAACGCGTACCGAGAGTTATAATAAGGGGCGGAGAGGTGACAGATGTTTTGCAGACCACTTGAAACGCGCGTATAAATATGATACAATAATATAAGAAAAAAACAAAGAAAGTGTGGTTTACATATGAGCAATAATACAAATAGTTACGAAAGCCCGTTCTGCACGAGGTACGCCAGCAAGGAAATGCAGTACATATTCTCTGCGGACAAGAAATTTACGACCTGGAGAAAGCTGTGGGTAGCGCTTGCGAGGGCTGAGATGAAGCTCGGCCTGGGCGTTACGCAGGAGCAGGTGGACGAGCTTGAGGCGAACATAGAAAACATTGATTACGAGGTTGCGGCGGCGCGTGAAAAAGAAGTGCGGCACGATGTTATGTCGCACGTTTACGCTTACGGAAAAGTATGCCCTAAAGCGGAGCCTATAATACATCTTGGCGCGACGAGCTGCTATGTTGGAGACAACACGGACGTTATAATAATGCGCGATGCGATGCAGGTAATAAAGCGCAAGCTGATAAAGGTCATCTCGCAGCTGGCTGCCTTTGCGGACAAGTACAAGTCAATGCCGTGCCTTGCATACACGCATTTGCAGCCTGCACAGCTTACGACGGTGGGCAAGAGGGCTACGCTTTGGTGCAACGAGCTTATTATGGATCTTGAAGATCTGGAATACCGCATATCAAAGCTGAAACTGCTGGGGTCTAAGGGCACGACGGGCACGCAGGCTTCGTTTATGGAGCTTTTCCACGGCGACACCGACAAGGTGAAGAAGCTTGAAGAACTTATAGCTGAGGAAATGGGCTTTGACGGGGTAGTGCCTGTTTCGGGTCAGACGTACTCGCGAAAGGTAGACTACCAGGTGTGCTCTGTGCTGGCAGGGATAGCGCAGTCGGCGAGCAAGTTTTCAAACGACATACGCATTTTGCAGTCGTTCAAGGAGATAGAAGAGCCGTTTGAGAAAAACCAGATAGGTTCATCGGCTATGGCATACAAGCGCAACCCGATGAGGGACGAGCGCATAACATCTTTGGCGAGATACGTTATGTGCGACGTGCTGAACCCTGCATTCACGGCTGCGACGCAGTGGTTTGAGAGGACACTCGATGACTCGGCGAACAAGAGAATTGCAGTGGCAGAGGCTTTCCTTGGCGTTGACGCGATACTGAACATAATGCTGAATGTAACCGACCCTGAGAACGGTCTTGTTGTATATGAGAAGATAGTGCGCCGCCGCGTTATGGCAGAGCTGCCGTTCATGGCGACTGAGAATGTTATTATGGACGCTGTTGAAAAGGGCGGAAGCCGTCAGGAGCTGCACGAGAGGATAAGGCAGTACTCTATGCAGGCAGGCGCAAGGGTGAAGCAGGAGGGCCTCGACAACAATCTTGCCGACCTGATAGCTGCTGACCCGATTTTCAAGGTGACGAAAGAGGAGCTTGACAACATAATGAAGCCGGAAAACTACATCGGCAGGTGCCCCCAGCAGGTGGACGAGTTTATTGCAAACTGCGTGAAGCCTATCTTAGATGCGAACGGCGTCTCCGACGACGTGGCGGAGATAAATGTATAAGATGCGCTTCGCGCCGAGAGGCAGGGGCAAGAGGCAAGAAAAGTGATTTGTCTGTACTGCGGTTTATAAAGTTTAGATAAGTTTAATATACCTTGTTGGTGTAATGCCCATAAGAGGGCTGGCAGAATATTCTTCCAGCGATGTGTGAGGGGAGTGGCGTGGAGTTTGGGGTGTGGTGTTTGTATCAAAATCAGCAGGAACATAGACCCTGTGTGTGGCAGAGGTATTTTATACATTGTATGGCGTTCTCTCAGAGAACGCGGAAAGAGAGCGTTGAACTACAACTAGGGAACGCCCTCTCTTGCAGGGCGTTCCCTCTTGAAAAACAATCCACAGGATTGTTTTTCAATTCACCCTTTGCGGAGCGCTTATCGTGCTTTTTGTGGGGCTCTGCCCCCGTACCCCTGCAAGCCTTTTGAAAAAGGCTTGACCGAAAACTTTTAGTTTCTTGACAGGGATTACAGCTTTTGCAGTTTAACGCACTCGCTGAAAAATTACAATTCAGATACGCGCTATTTAAGCTAAACGGACTGTGCAAAAGAATTACGGTTTTCAGCGGTTCGCAGAACCGCGCCAAAATCGCCGCCCCACTTTTGGCGGCGAAGTAATTCTTTCATTGTGGCTTGGAGGCTAAAGCCGACAAGACACTGAGCTCCAGCAGGCTGCGCGTAAGCGCGAATAAACAGACCATAAAAATTATTTGAAAGGAACGATATATTATGAAAATTGAAACCCAATGCTTACATGAGGGCTACGCGCCGAAGAACGGTGAACCGCGCGTTATGCCGATCTATCAGAGCACGACCTACGTTTACGACTCGACCGACGATGTTGC